>APJZ01000003.1 GCA_000387965.1 Candidatus Nanobsidianus stetteri
TCTTTATTTAAAATAAATTTATTATTAAATTCCCTAACTACAATTTTTTCCATCTTATTTCCAGAAATCTATAATTATTATCCTTTACACAATATAAAATTCTTTTTTTGGTACTATGTGCAACTCTATTTTTTGCTAAAAAATCATATATATCTATTTTTTCATTAATATTTATTGGAATAGCAACCCATTTTGAATGTTGATTAATATCTTCATATATTCTAAATATACCACCAAATTTTAATCCTGTACCCAAATAATAACCTTTCTCTCTAAAATATTTATATATATCATAATATAACTTAATTTTTTCATCTTTTAGGAAATAATTTATATCTAATTTATTATTTTTCTCATCATAAACTTCAATTTCGTTTTTTTCTAATAAATATATGACTTCATAGAAATATAAAATCTTATCTTCTGATAAAAATACATTATCTTTATATAATACTCTTTTCATCTAAATCTTAAATTATAAAAAATACATAAAAATGCCGCCGGTGGGACTTGAACCCACGACCTGTGGATTACAAGTCCACCGCTCTACCAGCTGAGCTACGGCGGCAATAAAATATAAGATAATAGAAAAAAGTTAAAATCTTTAACTTCCTCCTAGAGAAACCACTGATTGAGATAAAACAGCTGGTATAGCTCCACCATATTGTGATGTATATCCATTTACCGGTGTTATTTGTATATTATAATTTTCATTTACTGATAATCCATTAGGTAGATAATACATTATTTCATATAATTCTCCAGTTGTTAGATATACACTTTCCTGACTTACTGATAATCCAATTATTGCATATGGGTTTTGAATTCCAGCTTCATTCATTGATTGCAATATTTGGAATAATTGATTTACACTTAATGGATATCCAATTATTGAAGAATTTAATCCTACTGTACATGAAACTAAAGTTCCATTTACATATGTAAAGTTTGTATATATATATTGATTTGTAAAATTATTTAATGTAGAACATACCTGTGAATTATCTATTGTTACATTTTGTACATTTACTTGATTATTAAACATAAATCCAGTTATTATAAAACTTCCTCCCTGCAATACACCATATATTGCTGTAGGCTCATATTGAGAAGGTGCATAAGAATATACATCTCCATTACTATCTGTAATCAAAGTACTTACATATTCAAAATTAATTGGATTAGAACCTGGCATTAGTGATACAACGGGTCCTAAGACAGTTACTTTTTGTAGATAATTATTTAATTGACCACTTGATGGATCATATTGATATCCAAATACTTGTGTAATTTGCATACCTGTTGTTATTCTTTGTTCTGCTTGTGCACCTGTTTGTAATGCCTTTGATTGTAAAGAACTTGCAGTATATATTATTACACCGGCTGCTACTGCTGCCGTTACTATTATTGCTATTAATATAATTAATGTTGACAAACCAAACTGTGCCCTTACCATAATGAATTAAAAGATTTTAAACATTATAAATTTTTACCTAAAAGGTAGTTATTTACTTAATAAAGCAATTGTTTCCATATGATATGTATGAGGAAATTGATCAACCAAAATTATGTTTTCCAATTTATAATTTCCTTTATTTATTAAAATATCTATATCTCTCTTCTGAGTTTCTGGATAACAAGAAACATATACTATTTTCTTTGCATTTGATTCTAATATTTTTCTTATTACTTTTTTATTTATTCCTGGTCTTGGGGGATCTACAATTATTTTATCCGCATTTATTTTTTCTAAATTTTCTACATTAGATAATAAAAATTTCACACTTTTTACATTATTTATTTCTTTATTCAAATTAAACATTTCAAAATTTTCCTTATTATTATCTACAGCATATACATAATTAGAATATTTTCCAATTTCTATTGCATAAAAACCAGAACCAGAATATAAATCATAAATTATATCATTTTCATTTGGATCAGTAAATTCTCTTACATATTTTAATAATATCTCTGCAGTATAACTATTTGGTTGATAAAAACTATTTGTTGAAATATAATAAAAATTATCTAAAGCTTTTTCTTTAATATATTTTTCTCCATATAATAAATAATTTATATTTCCATATGAAACATCAGAAATAGTATCATTTATTGTCCAATAAAATGAATTAATATAATTTTTAATCTCGTTATAAAATTCAAAAAATATATTTTTATAATATTCTAAATTATCTGTTTTATAAGTTATTATATTTACTATTCTCTCATTTGTAAATTTTCCCTCTCTTATTACAATATATCTTATAAAACCTGTATAATTTTTTGTATCCCATGGTTTTAAATTTTTATTTATTATAAATTCCCTAAACTTATTTCTTATTATATTTGATTCTGGAGATTGTAAAAAACATTCATCAATATTTACATATGAATACCATTTTCCATATTCTTTTAGCCCTACTTCATAATTAGGACCAACAACATAATCCATTCTATTTCTATAATAAATTATTTTTGGTGATTTTATAACTTCATCAGGTTCTCTTTTAAATATATCAATAAATCTATTTATTTTATATTCTATTTGTTTGTCATATAATAAATTTTGAATTTGACAACCACCGCACTTTGGAAAATGCTTACATAGCATTAAGAATATTTAAAAATAAAATTTTAAAGATCAAAAATCTATTGATATGCTTGATAGCCCAAAGAACTACATGATGAATAACCTGTATTTGGGTTTACAGAACACTGCATTATATCATAATATTGAGTTGGTGGAATTATTACTCTAAATCCCATTTGTAAATTACTTACAGAATAATTTATTGTTGCATTTAAACATGGTCCTCCAATAATTGTTAAATTAACATTTGCTACCGAATGTGCTGGTATTGCTTGTCCATAAGTTAATGTTTCATTATATGTTGCATCATATACAGATTCTGCTATACCAATATTTGCAGCATCAGCTATACTTTCAAATATTGGAGTTGTACATATTATATCACCATTTGGAGTTGTAAAGTCAATAAACCATCCATTTAATGGTATATCTGTTGGTCCTAAATTATATAATGTAAATGAAACTGTTGCTACACTTCCATATTCAGAATATTCAACATCATGAATTGTAAATTGTGGTACTGCAGATTGTTGTTGATTTAATTGCAATTTTGTAATTGAATATCCAGCACTTTTTAAATAAACATCAACAATTATATAAGTACTTATTGCAGCTAATGCAACCAAAAATATAAAGAAAAAAAGTGATTGAAAGGCTTGTCCTTTCATTTTAGCCATATAATATTACTGTTGGATATATCATTGCTGCTGGAGTTACACCCGATAGATCATATGGTTGTCCGTTTGGTGGTATTATAGAGAATTCCCATGTTTGTGATGTTCCTAATGATACATTAGCATATATTAATAATGCTGCTAAATCATTTGGTCCCAATACTCCATTATATAATAATCCTGAATTATCTACTGAATCCTTTTGATCTATATAATAATATCCTGTATATCCTGTTACTAATGAAGAGTTTGCTACAGCTCCTCCATATGCAAATATTTCTCTACCAGCTGGGGTATATAATATTACTGCTGTTTGATTGAATAATATTGGCTGTGATCCTGGTGCTAATCTTGTATATACTAAGAACTCTTGTACTGTTTGTGATGTTGTATTAACATTTATACCCTCTACTCTTACAATTTCTACAGTTGTACCAGATGTTTGTACTGTTTGTTGTGCTGCAGCTGCTGCATGTCCTTGTGCACTAGTTGTTGCTCCAATAATAACTAATGCTGCTATTGCTGCTGTCAATGCTGCTGCTATAAATAATACCATTGCTGAAAAACCAGATCCTCCCTGACCTTTCATACCTTATTAAACACTTTTCCCATTTATATGAATTTGTTAATCAATAATGATAATTTCTGCCCCCGCCGGGATTTGAACCCGGGTCATAGGGACGAAAACCCTATATCCTAGACCAGACTAGACGACGGGGGCGTATTTTATTTTACTTGTAAATAATATTATATAAAGTTTTATTTAAATTTTATAACAATGTTATGAATTTAAAAATATAATATATAATTTTAGATAATATGCAAGAGATAACTATACGAGGTCCTTTGAATGAGGAAAAAATCAAAAAAATATCTGAAATATTGAACGAACCCGATTGGATGACAAACATAAGATTAAAAGGATTAGATTATTTTAATAAATTAGATTTACCAAAATTTGGACCAGAAATAAAAAATATTGATTTTGATAATATGATATATTATAGAAGTATAACTAAAGAAAATAAACCAAAGAGATGGGAAGATTTACCAGAGGATATAAAAAATAGAATAGAAAAATTGGGATTAAGAAAAGAATTTGAAAGGGAATTTTTGTCAGGATTATTATATCAACACGATTCTTCTTCAATATATAAGGAAATAAAAAAATATCTAGATCAAGAAGGTATTATTTTTATGCCCTTATCACAAGCAGTAAAAGATTATCCAGAAATTGTAAAAGAATATTTTGGAAAAGTTATCTCTTTTGGAGATAATAAATTTGCAGCATTAAATACAGCAGTTTGGAGTGGGGGTGTATTTATTTATGTACCAGAAAATGTTAAAGTAGACTTCCCATTGCAGGCATATTTTTGGATAGGAACAGAAAATCTTGGACAATTTGAAAGAACTTTGATAATAGCAGATAAAAATTCCAAAGTAACTTATATAGAAGGATGTACTGCTCCAATATATAATGTATCTTCATTACATGCAGCGGTAGTAGAAGTCTTTGCAAAAGAAAATTCAGAAGTTACTTATGCTACAATACAAAACTGGTCTAAAAATATATATAACCTAGTAACAAAAAGGGCAAAGGTATATAAAAACGCTAAAATTAAATGGATATCTGCTGAATTTGGAAGTAAAGTAACAATGTTATATCCTGGATTAATTTTAGAAGAAAATTCTACAGGAGAAATTTATACAATGTCAATTGCAAATGAAAATCAAATAATAGATACTGGCGGAAGAATATTAGTAAATGGAAAAAATTCCAGAGGATATATTGTAACAAAATCTATATCAATAAATGGAAGGGCAATAAATAGAATAGACATAAAAATATTTAGTAATTCCGAAAATTCAAAAGTTATATCTAAATGCGACTCTTTAATAGAAGGAAATGGAACAGCAGAATCAATACCAAGAATGGAAATTTACAATAATAAAAATTATTATAATCATGAAGCAAAAACTGAAAAAATAGATGATCAAAAAATACTTTATTTACAAAGTTTGGGTATAGATAAAAAGAAAGCTAAAAGATTAATATATATGGGATTTGCAGATGATATTCTAAAAAACTTTCCACCCTCTTATCAAATGAGAATTAAAAAACTTCTAGAAATAGAATTAGAAGAAATTGGAGGATTTGGCTAATTACTTAAATAGCCAATTATATATTATTTTTATATCTCTCTTTATTAATTTTCTAGCCTCAAGCTTCTTTATTTTAAAATGATCAGATATTTTTGCAAAACTCCATGATAATAAAAATTTTCCAATTAATAATTCTTCTTTATCTATCTTTGGTTTATCCTTTTCAGTATATAATAAATAATAGATATATAATAATTTTACTACATCTGCAGCAGCTTCATATGTCATAGGTGAAGATAAATAACCTTCCAATCTTTCTATTTGATTATCTGTCAAATTTAATTTATAATGTGGTTTAAACTTATATGGAGTTTCTAACATTTTTAATATTAGTTCTGGAGATAAATCAAAATATACATCTGATATTTGATTTATTAATCTCCATCTAAATTCATAATTTAACTTTTTAACTATTTTTTCTGATCCCTCATTTATTGGTTTTATTACTATACCAGAATATTCCCCAGAAACCTTATTTTTTTCTGGAGATAAATGAACTAATACAAAATTATTTTTTTGCCAGAAATTTAATAATTCATAAGTTATTCCAAAACTAGAACCAATCCAATCATAATTATTTTTCTTAGCCCAATCATATAGTTTATCTAGTGATAAAGATCCCAGACCCATACCTTGAATTTCTGGTATTGTAGCAATTCTAACAATTCTTAACCCCTTTAATTTAGCAAATTCTCTTATTCTATAATGTTTAACTATTATATCTGGTATTATATTTCCCTTTGGTTTATAATCTTTTAACATTTTATTAATTGTATCATCATCTATACCACCTTCATATGCTATATGTATTCCATTTACAATTTTTCCATTTGATAATTCTAAAACAAAAGCATCATGGTGTGGTGCATCAGCAAGCATTGCTATATCATTCGGTTTATTTTGATAATGTGCTAAAATATATATTCCAACAAAATTCTTTAATTTTGGATCATCATTGTAAAACCATTCTTTCATTGGTATTTTATAAAATCTTACATCCTTATTTTTTATTAACTCTTTATCTCTCTCATCAATTTCTGAAGATTCGGAATCTAATAATAAGGTATCATATAGCCATTTTTCAATTGGATCTTGTTCATTATATCTAATTGGCTCAATCATATTATATTTGTATATCTTAAAATCCTTCAGAGAATTTAAATATTTCAAAAATTTGACAGAAAAGGATCTCCCAGCCCCCTCATATCCATGAATCGTAGAAGAAAATACAATTTTATCATATTTCTTTGTATATTCCAATAATATATTTATACCAATACCTGCAGCTTCATCAACAAATAATATATCATATTTTTTTCCCAATATTTCAGATGGTTTTCTATATTCAATATATATTTTATTATTTATTACTATTTTTCTCTCACTTATTTCTTTATATTTTATATTATTCTTATTTAATCCTAACTTTAGAAATTCGAATAATGTCTCTACATTATTAAATTCTGGTGATGTTATACCTATATCATATACTTTTTTACTATTTAATAATATTTCAGAAATTCCAGAAATTGCTAAACCGAGAGATGCGCTTTTTCCTCTCCCTCTATCTGCAATAATTAAATATATTGATTTTTCATCGCTTAACAAATTTTCTAAAAGAGAAAGAACATTTACTTGATCTTGTGTTAAACATAATTTATATACTCTATCTGAAAATTTTCTATTATCTGGCAATAATATTTTCTTTCTTCCTGGTGGATATGCTTCTTCTAATATACATTCATCATTTATTCCTTTTATTAATCCTTTCTCTATATCATATATAATTATATTATCATATTGAAGTAATTTACCTTTGAATCTATATTCAAAATATTTTTTTACATCTTCTAACTTATATGGAGGAGTTAATAAATGTTCATGGAAGGTTGTATAATTTTCTTCAAAATGTTCAAAATCTTTAATTAAGAAAAATGCAATACCAATTCCAGATAGAGTTTCAATAATTCTACCTATATAATCTGGAGTTAATGATTTATACATATCTAAAATCAATACATCATATGTTTTTCCTAAAATTTTTTTAGAATCTTTATATTTAATTCTTTCTATATCTAGAAAATCTATCCTTTCTTTTAATTTCTCAAACCTATATAAATAGTCTCCATTAAAATCTTCAGATATATATAAAATCCTTATTCTATCTTTAAAGTTCTTAACTTTTTCATAATATATTTTTATCAAATTTGTTAAAATATCGAAATAATCCTTACCAGATAAGACAACAACTCCTCTGTGATTATTTCTAATTATTTTACATAATAATTTATTATAATCATTTAATATATCCATATATAAATTATCAAGCAATTACTTATAATCGTTTAATAAAATGTTAACCTTTTGTTAAAATTGTATTAAACTATGTTAAAACATTAAAATATTTCGTTAATGAAATATTAAATAATAGATATACACTAGTTAAATGGTGTTAAATTGTTAATAGAATATGTTAAATATATGTTAAACTAAAGTAAATAATATCTTAATTTCATATCAAGTGATTTCAATAATTTTTCATCATCTACAAAAACTATTGATAATCCCTTTGATATTCCGCCAGAATATAATCTAGAAGTTCTTCCAGAAGCCTGTAAATATGTTTTAAGATCTACAATATTTAGATATATATTTTTATTTTCATCTACTTCTATAGAAACGTCCGGATTTTCCTTTAATTTATCCAATATTTCTGTATTATCAATGTAAATTTTCAAAATATTATATAATGTTAATATATCATTAGCAAAGAATTTTAAATATCCAACCAGTTCTACCTTATTTCCATTTAAAAAATCAGAGATTAATTTTAAATCTCCAGAAGACAATTTTTTCATATTTTTTCTTAATCTTGTAAGAATTTTTGTTATTCTATCTTTCTCTATCTCAGGTATATATGGTAAAATTAAATTAGATAAAATTATTATATTCATTATATTTTTCTCAAGATTTCTAATATTTATTTTTATCTTTGGTATACCTAAAAATATCGCATATTTTATTCTTTCTGGCATATTAACTCCTCTAGTTAATATTCCATATGGATCTGTAATACTAATTAAGAAATTTATTTTTCCTTCATAAAAATCATTTAATATACTTTCGATTTCTTTTGTTTTTGTTTTTGAATATATTAAACCAACTTTTATATTATTTGATACTAAATAATTATAAATTTCCTTCATATATTCTATTCCTCTCTCTTTTGGAACAAATATTAATCCTCCATCTTCCAACTCTTTTAATAGATTTAATAATTCTTCCTTTATATCTTTCTTAGGAACATAATATACATCTATAACATTTCTAATCTTTGAACTTCCAGTTCCAATAGTAAAATTAGCCAATTCTTTATATAATCTAACTCTTTTTCCTCTTAAACTACCAGTAGCTGAAGATAGAACAATTAATCCATGGTTTTTATTTTTAATTTCTAAAAATCTTTTATATAAATCACTATTAAAATCCAATTTACCATTTAATTTTAGATCTATTACTTTTTTAGCAATATTTATGTCATCTTCACTATAACCAATTAAAATAAACAGTTTCTCAATATTTTTTGATCCTTTAAAAAAAGAATCTACATCATCTACAAAAGCAATATCAAATTTTTTACCTTTTAATATATCAAAATTTTTAGTTAAAAATTGGTTTGAAATAATTAATATATTAAAATCTTCATTCTTTATTTTTTCTTTAATTTCTTTTTTATTACTACCATAATATGCTATAAACTTTATATTTAGATTTAAACTACTTATAAATTTATCAAATAAATCATTAAATTGTTTTACAAGTAATCTTGTAGGTAATATTATTAATATCTTTTTATTATATTTACTAGAAAAATAAATAGATGAAACTATAATAAATGTTGATTTTCCAACACCTGTTGGTGCTATCATAGAAAAACTATTATTTTTATATAATCTAATAAACCACATTATTTGTACTTTCCATGGATTAGAATTTAATACCTTTTTAAAAAATTCAGAAAATTTATTAACTTCTTTATATAAATTGTAAATATTTGAATAATCTTTTAATTTTCCTTTTTCAGATAATTTTTTATATAAAAGCTCTCTAAAAGTATTTTCATCCTTTATATTTAATAATTCTACTATTTCATTATCATCTAAATCATTTTCACAGGGAAGACCTTGTGAGAGTCTATAAGAAGAAATTGTGTTATTACAATTAAAACATAAATTTTTTATATATAAAGGAATGTAATCCATATTTTCTTTTATTTTAAAAATTAATTTAAAAATATTCTATTATGGATATATCGGACATAATTACTTACTTACAAAAAGAAAAAGAGAGAAAAACATTACAAAATTTACAAAAGGATTTTTATGTTAAAGTATCGGAATTATTAAAAAAATATAAAAAACAATTAGAAGCATACAAATCTGATAGTAAAGAATATAGAGAAGTTATTGCAACAATAGATAGATTAAAAGAATCATTATCAGAATTAATTAATATAAGGATTAGCAAAATAATAAATAATACGGTCTTAGAAGTTAAAGAAGATTTAAATATAATATCAGAAGATTTTTTAGAGGAGGAAGAAAAGTTACTATATACCCTTATAAAGAAGATATTAAAATCATATAAAGAAAATATACAAAACAAGATTATTAATGGGGAGGAAATTGATATTAACAAATTCTTTTCAGATATAAATATGAATATTTCATTATACCAAAATAAAATAGATAAAAAGATTGTTATTATTAAAAATCAACTACCAAAGATTGTTGGTCCAAATGGGAAAATATATGGACCCTTTAAGGTTGGAGATATAATAATATTAAATAATAACTTTGCTGAAAAATTAGAAAATACTGGAATAGGAAAAATAGTTAATTAAACTTATAAAATTATTTAATATAATTATCTTTAATGAAATTGCCAAAGACTGTTAACAAATATTGTCCATATTGTAGAAAAGTTACTGAACATAAAGTATTCATTATAAAAAGTGTAAAAGCTAGGACTGGTTTGGTTTGGGGCTCTAGAAGAGCTAGAGAAGGAAAAAAGGGTAGGGGAAATAAAGGAAAATATAGTAAGAGACCTCTATCACAAAGAAAAAGAGGTAATATAAAATCATCTAAAGGAGTTGATATAAGATTGGAATGCAATATATGTAAAAAACAAACCATATGGAAAATAGAAGGTAGATACAAGAAAGTAGAATTATCAACTGCTATAAAATGAAGTCAAAACTATATTTTGAGGCATTTTCTAATGATAAAGATAAATTAATAGAAATTTTAAATAAAACATTTGAAGAAGTATCGAAATTCAAGAATTTTCAAATAATAGATAAAAAAATTGCGGATCCCATAACAAGAGATATAAAAACCCCTGATGGAAAAACTATAAATGTATGGTCTTCTTATTTAGAAATATATGCAGATTTTAAAGACTTTGATTCATTGATAGATTTTGTACTATTTTATACTCCATCGAGAATTGATATAGAAGATATAAAAGAAATGAAAATTATAACAAAAGATAAAGAAATAAAATATAACAAAGAACAAATTAATTTATTATTAAATCGAATACCTCAAGCTATAAATACGAAAATATCTGCATTATTGAGTATATATCTTGCTCAAATTAAAAAGAATTCTAAAGGACCAGATAATCAGTCATTAACAAATTTAAAAATAAAATGAAATTTTATCCATAATAATATCCAGAACTTTTTTCCCTCTTCTTATTTTCTTCTTCTAATTTCTTAATCATATTCAAATCTTTTTCTATTCTCTCTTTTAATTTCTTGCCCTTTTCTTTTAAATCATTTGTATCAACTTGGAAATCATATAACTTTCCTAAAATTTCTAATGCCTTTGAAGCACCAAAATATCCATTAATTTGATTTGATAAATATGTTTCGACTAACAATAAATAAGCTGGTTTTTTGAATAGTTGAGAATAATATAAAAATAACCCACTCATTCCAATAACATTATTTGATTTATATAAGTTTAGCTCTCCCAATTTTTCTTTTATCTTATTTATATCATAATATTTATTTAATGCAAATAGATAGTTTGGATTTTCAGGTTCCAATTGATGTGAACCTATCCCACCAATTATACTTATTTCTAATAAATTAAATTTACTTATTATTCTAAATAGTCTATTCATGAATTTATATCTAAAGTATAAAGACAATCCTGGATCTTCTAGAATCATTATCTGGAAATCTCCATATAATACTAGAAAATTATAATTACCAATTGGAACAGAATATAATTTATAACTTATATTATCAGATATATATCCATCTTTATTTATTTTAACTACATCAGGAAAGAAATCTGTAATTATTCTTCCAACAACTTTTCCTTTATAAGTTTCTATTAACTTTTTTCCAACTATTTTTGACAAATTTCCATATCCTCCGCCTATTGAATAAAGAAAAACTATGTTATTCATATTTTTTATTTTTTCTTTATCAATTATGAATTCCATAATATATTATAATATATTATTTTTATATAAGGTTTCTTTTTTCATCTTTCTTCTATAATCACCCCACTTATCATCTGGAGAAAATTTAGGAGGTATTATTCTAGATGTTTTATTACCACAAATTGGACATATTTCTTTAAATGTATATATTTTACAATTTTTACATTTTCTAATCTCTTTCATATTTATTTATTTCATAAACTATATTATAATTTTTAGCTTCTTTATCTATTAATTCTAACATTTCTTTTTCCTTTTTTTGTAAATCAGATGGACTTGTAGTAACATATTTTAACATATATGTAGGTGATCCCAAATATTTAATCATTATATTTAGATCCTTTATTTTTTTAAGAAATTCCTTTATTTTATATATTCCATCTCCATCTAAACAATATGCTTGCATTATATATGTAAATTCATATTTTGGTGGGTTTAAATAATCAATTATATATTTATATAGTAACTCAGAATATTTTTTACTTATTTTATATTTATCTAGAACACTTTTTCCATTTATATAAGTTTCTAAAAATACATTATAAAGTTTATTTTCTGGAACAATTTTAAATATTATATCTTTTTCCAATTTATTCATATCTATATTTTCCTTCTCACTCATTATTTTCAATATATTATAAGCAACCATCTCCCTTTTATATTCAAAAATCTTTGCTTTTTGTTTATTTTTATCAACTCTCTTTAAAGATAAAGTAACCAATCTATTTTGCTCATCCACATCAAGTACCAAACATACGATCTTTTTACCTTCTCTAACTAGAATTCTCGGATTTGTAATTCTTTTATTTGATAATTCATCTATTGGAATTATTCCATTAAAATTTTCATATTCATCTAAGCTAACTTTTACATCTACATCTGATATATTTTTTACAGTACATATGACATAATCATTCACCTTTGGAGAATCTTTTCTCTTATACATTTTTTAAAATATATTAAAAATACTTATTAAATTTATATAATGCTCTAGGTTTGTGTTACTGGAATATTATATATATCTTCTTCATAACAATTGTACGAAAGATTCATTAAAACATATGCTTGTAATACTAAATTTGAATTTAATAGATTTTTAATTTCTGGATTATTTTGTGCTAATTGTTGCATATTTATACTACAAGATATTGTAGATGAATTTATTGGAACATTTTGTGTTGGTGTACATGAGAAACCTTCCTCTCCATTTGGTATATCTATTTGATTTGCTGCAATAATATCTAATTCGGCATTTAGATTAAAAGTGGCCTGATTACTGGAATATACATTATTAAAGCATCCAACAGAATCCTGGAAAGCTATTGAAAAATATACATTTCCATTAGTTTCATTCACATTAATACTAGAATATTCTGGTGTTATTGGAGATGATGAATAATATACGGGTTCACTTAATGTTATCTGACTATTAGAATAATTTAATTGTAATGGAATTAATATATTGGTAATAACATTCGATATATTATATTCTACAACTATTGGTATTTGAGTAGGTACTGCTTGAAGACCTGGACCCAGAGAAACTTCTATATTTCCAATTGTAGAATTCGAAGGAACAAGTTGGTTAGAAGATGAATTATAAACTGCCGGTTCTGCATTAAAGTTACCAGAGTAAGGAGAAGATAAAGCATAACTATAAATATAATAAGAAACTTCCAGTTGAGAATTTGACATTGTATAAATATTGTTAACATAAATAACAGGTAAATTATAATTTAAACCATTTGATTCACTATAATTTAATGATGAGGGGGCTTGAATATATAAATATATATTTCCAGGTTGATTTAATGCCCATGAGGGTTGATATAAATTGGAATTTCCACTATTAAAGAATCCAGAATTTCCAGATCCAATATTACCAATTGGACATGTAGAAAAATAAAATAGAGTGGTACCTGCAAATAATATTGGTAACATATATATAAATTTACCAGACCTCATTAAATATATAATTATTTTATTAATTAAAAATTTTATTATAATATTAACTTGAAGTATTTGTATTATTTTGATTATTGGATGTATATGTACTAGTTAAGTTATTAATATTTCCATTTAATGCATTTTGAACAGTATTATAAGCTTGCTGACTTTCGTTAATAAATTGCATTGTACTATTTTTTATATTCTGGAAAATTGTATTATTTCCCAAATATCCAAGGATTTGATTGTGATATAAATAAACTGCTATTACTAAAATTATTAGAATTAGTAAAAAGATTAATCCACTACTGGATCTTTTGGCTCTTCCCCTCTTCATACAGTAACTTATAACTTTCTTTGTTTATAAATTTTAAGATATCTGTAAATAATCTATCTTAAGATAATTATTTGTCTTTATTTCTAATAAATTTTCTGGTAATAGACAATTATATATATTTATTGCATAAGCTCCAACAGATGAACTTATATTATATATGCAATTATTATTTAGTATAACTTCTCCAGATCCTTGACCAACTATAATATCTAATATATAATTTGTTAAATTATCTGGAAATGCTATATAAAATATGTTACTCTCTGATTCTATATATAAATTATTTATATTAACTGGATATGATGATATTAAACTAATACTATTTTCTCCAACATTTAAATATGGAGTTAAGTAAAATAAATTAGAACAAGAAGATAAAGGAATTGATAATCCATTTACAATTAATTCTACATTCTGAGGAGAATATGGACAAAAATCATAAAACATATATACATCTCCAGATATATAATAATAATTAAAATTTAATGATGAAAACTTTAGATAATTTATATTTATATTATTCAATACACCATTCCCATTAAATATTATACTAGATGGTGAAAATTCTATTTTTAACTCATTATCTCCATTATATAGATAATTTGGAGGGACAAAGATACTTATATCACCATTTTGACATCCGGAATATAATTCATAATTATTTACATATATATTAAAGTTTCCATTATTACATGTAGAATAAGCAGTAATATTTATTCCATTATAATTATTGGAATAATAAAAATATAGACTCTTACTAACTGTTCCATAAAATATGTTTGTTTCAAAATTTAAAGTTCCTAAATTAATATAATATACTGGTGTATAGCTCCCTATTGTATAATTACTTGCTATGTAATAATAATTTTGACTTTTTGATAATTGTATATTTTGAAAAACATATTGATTACTTATATTTGTATATGATGAATTTGAAGAAGAATATAATGTTATATTAGTTCCATTAATTAATTGTTGCAATAGATATTGTTTATATTGATATGGAAGAATTGCCCAGTATACAAAAATTACTATACCCAATAATATGAAGAATATACCTAAACCTGTTGTTTGCAATTTTTTCATATTTTAATAAAATATTCCTTAATATTTATATTTTATACCTTAATTTTCCGACAATACAAAATCTATCAATTAATTCAAAATTATTGACATTATTATTTACAAAATATATTTCTGCATCTATTTTATCAAGAATATTAAATAAATTTATAATTTTATCAATATTATTTTCTTCTTTCATTTTTTTAAAACATTCTTCAGAAATTAAAACATATTCTATATTATTATACATCGCATTATTATATACTTCATCATATCCAAATGCTACCATGTTTTTTTGCATTAAATATAATATTTCTTCAATTAATTTATTTATTTCCAAAATTTCTAAACTTTTTAACGTTTCATAATATTCAGTTCTCCTAACAAATTCATATATACCATTTATACCCCCGTTAGACACTTTATATATTTTTATATTTTTTATATTTAATTTATTCTTTACATAATCATAAAATTCTTCAGGATAAAATAATGGGCCAATTATGCATAAAAATTTAATATTATAATCTTTTAATGCATTTAAAAATTCTGAAAATATTTTATGTAATTTTGCTTTTTCCTCCGGATCCCCTTTATTTATCTTGTAATATTCTTCCTTTATAATTTTTATCCCACTATTTATTATACCCAAAGCTATTTCATTACCATCTATAGATATTACAAAAATTTCTTCCTTTTTTCTAGAAGATTTTTCCAATATTTTTTCTTCATATTTCTTTATTTCTTCCTTTTTATATAATGTGAATTCTGTAGATATTCTTACATCAAATGTGTGATAATGCCCAATAGAATCTTTATCATTTGAATCAATTATTTTTCCAGAAATCCTTAGTGAATCTTTATATTCGGAAAATTTAATATTTTCAACTTCTATTTTTATCTTTATTTTTTTCTTTTCTTTCTCATTCTCAAATTTTAATGTTCTATAATCATATCCTTCTACTATATCCCCAACATTAACTATTTTATATAAATATAATAAATCTACCTCATCTTCTACCCTAATTTTTATTGTTTTCTTATCTATTATTTCATATTTCATATTAATAATAATATTAAAGAAAGAAATATCGGAGGAATAAATGGAGCCCCTTCCTTTACTTTTACTTTTATATCATTATATTCTCCCAATTTTTTTAATATATTTATTTCTTCTTTTGAAAGACCAAATCTTCCGATAAACAATTTATTCTGAAATATATGATAAAATATTATAATAAGTATCACAGAATAATAAAAGAAAATTTCATTTAAAAAATAAAATATTAATGGTATAATTATAATAAATAAGATAATAATAGAATTTATTAATTTATTATTTCTCTTAAATTTCAATATATACTTATTTTCATTTTCATAAATATCAAAATATTTTACCAATATCTCCTTATCTTCCTTCTTTATATTATTAACTTCTATCCCATCTTCTATCCAATCTCCTTCAACTAATTCGTTTACATTTCTAATAAATGTTAGTTTTTCTTCCATATCTTTTGATATATATCTAAATAGAAAATATGGTATATATACAAAAATTAGAGAAATTAATAGATAATAAATATTAAAATATAATATGAAAAGGTTGATAAAATATATAGAGATCAATATTAAGATAATGTTAATGATTGAAATATAATATTTTTTTCTATTTTCTCTATATATTTTGATAGCCTCTATATTGTGAAATATAAATCCAAATAATACTAAATAAAATAAAAATAATAACATCTTATATAGAGAAAAGAATGATAATAGAAAGAATATTGAAAAGAAAATATACAAATCTCCAATGGCTAATAATCTAAATAAATATAGTAATACAAAAAATAAAAGGATAAAATATGAAAATATAAGGTTTTCTGGGTAAATATTCTGAATGATTAAGTATAAAAAGTAAAATACATTAAATATTAATAAAATATATATTATTATATCATCTACAGATTTATATTTTATATCCTGATATGATGAATATAGTAATATTATCATGTCAAATATCAATAAAGGGAGTATTTCATTCATATAAAAAATAAAAAATAGAATTCTTATAAATAATTATTATGATGATGTGGACACAATCTGAATTAATGATGAAAGGAGTAGCTACTGATTTTTAAATTTCTATATATTAATATTTATTATGCCATTAATAATACCCTCTCCAGAATATGCTAAGAGAAGAAAAATATTACAGATTGATAATAAAATTAAAAAATTGGAAAAAGAGAGAGCTGGAAAGATAACTTTAGTATTAAAAAAGGAAATAGATCTAAATAATCTCAATGAATCATTAAAATTTATATCAATGTTAAAAGAATTGGAGGAAAGAAATTTCTTTGAAGAATTATATATTGTTAAATCCGATAAAGTATTAGATTACTTAGATATAGAAAAAGGATTAGACCAAAAAAATATAGAAAAGGAAAAGTTAATAAAATTGTATGATATAATAAGTAGACTTACAAATATAATAGATAAAATTAAAAAAATCTATTAGTATTTATATTCTTCTTCTACTTTTATATTTTTAGATAACAATAATCTCTTTATATTCTCTATATCATTCTCTATTATTTTTATTTTTTCTATTTCATTTATTATATATTCAAAATTGGTCAAATCAATAAAATTCTCTATTTTCTTTATTCTATTCATTAAATTTTCATAATCTGATAATACAGATTCTAATATATCTTTAGAATCATATAATTCTGCTTTTATCTTTCTAATTTCTTCTTTAATATTGTTTAGACCTTCCTCCAATTTGTTATATTTTTCATTAATCTCTTCTATTTTATCTATATCATTTACTTTTGATCTTAAATCTACAACCAAATTATTTAATTCTTCAAATAATGCATATATACTATTTAATCTATTTTCGAAATTTACATATTTGTTATATAATTCTTCATAAGCTTTAAATTGTTTTATATTTTTAATATCGTCATTTGTTAATTGTAATAAGTAATTCATATTACTTATTTTATTATTAATTTCTGAATATTTTTCTTCATATTTCTTTTCTATCTCTTCCAATTTACTATTAACATTATATAGATCCTTTTCCTTTATCTCACTTATCATTTCAGATATTTTATTGTACTGTAATAGATCTTTAGATAAATTATCTAGTGTTTTGGATAATAAATTTGTTAGATTACTTACTTTTAGTTTTAAATCATTAAAATCATTGATATTTGTATATGAATCTTCTATTTTATTTAACTTATCGTTTAAATCTTCTATTTTATTTCTTAAATCTTTTACACTATTTATAACATCTTCATATTTTGTTATTTTATTACTTAAAGAATTTATATCAAATTCTAATTTATTTATTTTTGATTTTATATTTACTATAGCAGAATAATCAACAAAATTTTTCTGATTATTTTCTAATACATCTACTCTTAGTTTTAAATCATTTAAATATCTTACTTTATCCAACAAATCTTCATTTAATATTTCTTTATAATTATTTAATATTTTTTCTACATTTTCTAATTCTTCTTTCAAAGCTCTTAATTGATTATTAAATTCTTCCCTACTTACAAAATTATTCAAGTTTCTTTTTATTTCCAATAACCTATTGTTAAAATTTTTTACATATGAAAAAAATTCATCAATTATATCTATATCTTTATTTAAATCCATAAACTATTATTTATAGTAAATTTTATTAAGCTTACCAAATACTTTTTAATAATTCTTTTCTTATTTCATCAATTTCTTTCTTTATCATATCATATTTTAATTCTAAATTATATAATCTTTTTTTAATATCATCTATGTCTTTAAGTTTTAAGTTTATTTCTAGTAAAATTATTTTTAATTCATCTAATAATTTATTGTATTCATTATTTTTATCAAAAATATTTTTTAATTTTAAATATTTATCATAAATTTCATCTTTTATTTTCTTATTTTTTTCCAATTCTTCTTTTAAATTTTTAATTTTATTTTCTAGATCTTCTATAATTTTTTCATATTCATTTATTTCATCCATTTTTAAAAAATGATAATATATCCTTTTGAACTTTTCCTATATTTTCTATAGATATATTTAGTGCTTTTAATATTGGTTCTATAGCAGGTAAGACTTGTTTATATATATAATATTCCGGATCATATTCATTATCCTTAACTTCATCTAATATCCTAACTTTATCAGAAATTTTTTCCCCACCTTTTACTATAATATATTCAACTATAAATCCTTTTCTAACATCATAACCTCTCTCCTTATATTTCTTCGCTGCTATAATATGTGGAGCCTTAACTTCATATTCTGATGGATCTTTTCTTAATTGTTCTCTTAATATAAATTTCTCTTTGGGATAAACATGATATCTTATATTTTTAATAACTTCTGACAAATAATCATTTATTTCCTTTATTTTTCCTTCTAATGCTAACTTAATTACATTTTCCTGAACCTCTCCAGCAATTTCTGACCA
Organism: Candidatus Nanobsidianus stetteri; assembly: GCA_000387965.1. Lineage (GTDB taxonomy): Archaea > Nanobdellota > Nanobdellia > Nanobdellales > Nanobdellaceae > Nanobdella > Nanobdella stetteri. The sequence goes on from APJZ01000003.1 coordinate 19,780, forward strand.
ATCCCTTCTAACAACCTCAAAACCTCTCAATTTAATATTTTTATTTTCAGATAATAATGCATATTTTTTTCTAGCACCACCTTCTCCAGATCTTTTTTCCACAAATATTCCAGATATATAATAATCTTCAAATTCCATTTCCAATGGTTTAGGTAAAATACTATTTATCTTATTTAATAAATTTAGAGCATTTTCTTTATTATCTACAATAACAAATATGGAATCTGTATCTCCATATAATATTTTATATCCGCTTTTTTCAATAAAATCTTTTACTTCCAGTATATGTTTTCTACCTAGAGCAGTTACTGAAGCTGCACATTCTAAACAATACCATCTAGAATTTGGAAATCCCAAATAACCATATGTAGAATTTATTATATATTTTAATGCTGTTTGTCTACTATCAATTATTTTATATTCCTCAGAATTCTTATCTAAACCTTTTAAAGTTTTCTTTAAGTTTGCCCTTTCTTCAAATACTTTTTCTAATACTGTGGATATAAATCCTTTTTTCTTTTTACAAAACCATACTTCAGATTTTCCCAAACTTGTTTCAATATTTATTTTATCTTTCATACATTCCTCATGTTCGCATTTCAATGTATCTGGAGAAATATTATACCTAATTATTATTGATGGATATAGAGATCTAAAATCAAAAACCGCAATATTTTTATACAAACCAGGTTTTGGTTCTAATACAATAGCACCAGTATATGTTACTCTTTTTCTCTTATCTACTTCATTTAGATCTGGCCTGTTTGGTATTATTTCATTAAATTCTTTTGTCCTTTTTATTAGATAATTTTCTACAAGAATTCCATATGTACTTCCAGATAATTCATATAAAGTAATTCCAACCAACCTTGCCAACTCCAATAAAATTCCTTCAAAATGTTTATATAATTTATATGTTAATTCTACATCTTTTCTATTATATTCTATTAGATAATTAAAATCTTTTTTATTATAAATTATATCTGACATTTTATCCAAATTCATATCCAATTTTCCTTCTCCCAATATTTCCATAGCAACTTCATCTAAAGAATATGTTTCGGAATTTAATTGAGGTGCAAATATTGTTGTAACAATATCATATAAATCAACATTTTGTATTCCAACTATTCTATATTTTTTATCTTCTTCTCTTTTTTTAGTATATATTATTCCTTTTCCGTCCCATCCAAAATCAAAATTAAATCCCAATCTTTTTGCTTTCTCATATAAAAAATATAAATCAAAATTATTAGAATTATATCCAACAATCACATCTGGATCTAAACTTTTAACTATTTCATTAAATTTTTTTAATAATTCTAATTCATTATTTACTTTTATTCCATCATTTGCTTCCCCTCCCCAATATATTGAATAATATTTTTCCCCATCATATATTGAAATAATATAAATATATGCCTTTTCCGGCGATATTATAGATTTATTAGAGGCTGTTTCTATATCAAATGATATAACCTTTAATTTATATTTATTTTCAACAATTCCATTATTTTTCTTTAATTTATAGTAATCTATATTATCCCCTTTCTTTATTAATTCTAATTCAAAATCATATGTATGTAATGGATATATATCATTATCAATTTGAAATTTTTTTATTATACCAATATCTCCCTCTTTTTTTCCAATTATTTTTCCTTCTTCTTTTAATTTATCAGCAAAGTTTTTTATTTTATCATAATCATCTTGATTCAAATAAACTTTTATTACAGTATATTCTTTTCCTATATAATTTTTCTTCAAAATTTCAAAATTTTTTACATATTTTTCATCTTTCAATTTATTCTTTATATCTTCTAAATATTTTTCATCTTTTAATATTAAATATACGTAAAATGGTTGATCATATTCTATTCTTACTTTTTTTCCATTTTCATCCCTTCCATAAATATAAATTTTTTCTTTATCATGATCAAAATCTAATACAAATATTTTCATAAAAAATTATTATAAAATATTAATTAAAGTTTAACCTTTTATAACAGCTATTGGTCTTAATCTTACAATCATTTTAGATATACCCAACTCATCAGTTACTTTTACAACTTCATCGACATTTTTATAAGCTTCAGGTACTTCTTCAACTACACCTTCTTTTGTTGTAGATTTTACATATATTCCCTTTTCTTCTAAATTTTTAATTATTTCATTATAATTAAATGATCTTCTTGCAGCAGCCCTTGACATATTTCTCCCAGCACCATGTGCAGAAGATCCAAAAGATAATTCCATAGATTTTTCAGATCCTATTAATACATATGATGCAGTCCCCATTGAACCTGGAATTAATACTGGTTGTCCAATATTTTTATAATCTTCAACTAATTCCTCTGAACCTGGTGGAAATGCTCTAGTAGCACCTTTTCTATGAACAACCAATTTTTTCTTTTTACCATCAACCTTATGTTCTTCAATTTTTGCAATATTATGAGCAACATCATATATAACATTTAATCCAATATCTTCTACGGGATGATTATATACCTTTTGGAAAGATTTTCTGATAAAATATGTTATTATTTGTCTATTATTCCATGCAAAATTTGCCGCGGCACTCATTGATTTCCAATAATTATTTCCATCTTCGGATTGAAATGGTAAATATACCAATTCTTTATCTGGTAATTTATTTATTTCTTCTCTATATTTCTTCAATCCTAGATCTATATAATCCGATGCAATTTGATGTCCAAAACCCCTAGAACCTGTATGAATTAATATTGTTACTTGTCCTTCTTCATATATTCCCAATTTATTTGCTATATCTTTATCAAATATTTTATCAACTATCTGTATCTCTATAAAATGATTTCCTGATCCTATAGTTCCCAATTGATCTATTCCTCTTCTAATTGCTAAATCTGATACATGTTCTATTGAAGCATCTTTTAATCTACCATAAGATTCTACATGTTCTAAATCCTCTTTCCATGCGTAACCTTCCCTATAACTCCATTCTAAACCTTCTTCTACTGCATCTTTAAATTGTCCTGGAGATAAAACAATTTTTCCAGTTTCTCCAACTCCAGCAGGTACATTTCTAAATATTTCGTTCACAATTTCCCTTAATTTTGGTTTTATTTCCTCATATTTTAAATTTGTTCTTAATAACCTTACCCCACAATTTATATCATATCCTATTCCACCCGGAGAAATTATTCCTTCATTTATATCAAATGCTGCAACTCCACCAACTGGAAATCCATAACCTTCGTGCCCATCTGGCATTACAATAGAATATTTTTGTATTCCTGGCAAACTAGCAACATTTTTTCCTTGTATTAATGTTTTATCTTCTTTCATCTTTTCTATTAACTTATCATTTGCATATACTCTAACTGGAACATTCATTCCTTTTTCTTGTGGTATTTCATATATATTTTCAGATACTTTTCTTAACTTTATATCCATAAAATATTATAGATTATAATTCTTTAAAACGTAATTTAAGAAAAAGAAAGAAATTCCTAAAATAATAAATGATAAAAATAAACCATATTGAACTGAAATATAATAAAGTAATAGAGATCCTATTGCACCACCCAAATTTCTAAATAAGTATATATTTCCAAATTTTTGTGGATAATTTAATATTATATAATTATCAAAGAAATATTGGAACATTGTCCATGAAAATGCAGCTAATATAAATAATATTAATAATATTATAGCATTATATATTTTCGATAGAGATAATATAAGAGATAATAATATTATAATACCAATTAAAAATCTAGAAAGTATTCCTATTTTTATTTTTCTAAAATCAATTTCTCTTTTATATATCTTATATAATATTGATGTATATAATCCATTTATAAATAATAAAAATGGAAAAATTATAGATAAAGAAAATATATTTACAGAATAAACTAAAGATGTCCAAACTAAAGAAAATCCAATCAAGACAAATAAATTATATAATTCTAGATATCCTATTCTCAACTTTTTTATATTCAGTGGAAATATTAAACCTTCGAATATTGGATATATAGCTCCGAATTTATCTATATTATTTTCCGCAACCGAAAACATTTTATCAATTCTTTCTAATAAATTTAGTTCATATGCTGATGAGAATAAAAATAAATATAATTTCCTATACATTATAACTATTATTGATAATAATAAAATGATAGAAACTATATATATGTTATAAATTATGGAAAGAAAAAGAAGAGAAATTTGTGGTATTACTTCTCCAAAAGTCCAATAAATATTAAAATGAAAATTTAAACTTACATCTTTATAATATAATAAAAATGAAAAGTATGTAGATGAATATGTAATAGTAAATAATAAAAAAGATAATATTAATAAATAAATATTAGGATAAATTAATAATAAAGATGATAAAAGAGGTCCTATTACACCAATCATGGCAATATTAATATAATTTTTCTCATTTATTTTAATATTTCCAAATATTGCAGAACTTATTATTGATCCTATATAAGATATAGAAACTAAAGAATAATATACATTAGATGGAAAATTAAAATAATATGGGTAAACAAAAAATAAACTGTTTAGCATTCCTCCAACTAAATTATTACTAATTATAATAATTTTTTCTTTATAGTTCATTTTATTATATCTCTAATTTTTTCTTTTAATATATCTCCCAATGCTATGCCTATAGCAATTGAAATAGAAATAACTATTCCGCCAAAAAGTATTATAAACATATAGAGAAGAACTGGAGATAGCATATTTAAATAACTAAGCGTTAAAACTAATATGAAAAATAAAACAATAAATCTTATTGAACCCAATATAAAGTTTACATACTTAAAATTCTGGATTGCTGGATATAAAAAGGATCTTAATATAAATTCCATCATTGCATATGAAATTATTATTACTATTATTATTATTAATAGGCTATTTAATATATCAAAAATTAATATTCCAATATTACTAACATATGGAATTATGTAAAATGAAAATCCGATAAAATAAAAATATATAAAGAACTTAGTTATATTTACTATTAGATCTGTAAGAGAATATGTTGTCATGATCTGTTTATCATGCAACCATTTATCAAGACCAAGAACTTTTTTCAATATTATCTTAAGTATTAATGCTATAAGTTTTCCTATAAAGTACCCGATTATTATAATAGAAACAGAAATTAATATTATTTTTAACATATCATAGTTAAATATTTGTAGTATCTGATTGATAATGTTTTCCAGCATAATATTATCTAAAAAAATGGTAATTTATAAATACATGGTTCTACTAAAATTGGCATAACTTACTAATAGTAAGATAACTTTACTACTAAGGAGATTCTTAAAATATTTTTATATTTGAGTTTATTAGAAATTACATTTAAATAATAATAATTTTTATATAATATTTCTAGAAATTGAAATTTTTATTTAATAAATTAAAATAGCCCCGCGGGGATTCGAACCCCGGTCTCAGGGACCAAAACCCTGAATCCTAGACCACTAGACGACGGGGCTATATAGCATATCATATTCTTTAAATTTAATAATATTTTTATTAAACAATTTTATATGAATGATATTGAAATGCTTAATTTTTTTAAATTAAAAGACAATCCTTTTAAATTAGAGGTGATTTTAGAAACTTTTGTTGGATATAATTTAGAAAGAACAAAATTATTAAATTCAATAAATAATAAAGAAAAGATTATTTTAGTTTCTGGTCCTACAGGAGCAGGAAAAACAACATTATTATTATGGATATATAATAATCTTAAAACAAAGAATAAAGTATATATTTATAGACCTTTTGAAAAAATGGAAGAATTTGAAAAATATTTTATTGAAAAATTATCCTTTTTTGAAAGAATAATATATAAATTTAAGAAATTCAACATAGTAGAATATTTAAATAAGAAAAATCTAATAATATTTTTAGATGAAGCCACATTTTGTGATGATAATATTTTAGAATGGATAAAAGTAATATCTGATCAAACAAATTGTACATTTATATTAGCTGGCTTACCAGAACTTGAAGAAAGATTACTAAAACAACATAGAACATTATATGAAAGAATTATAACAAAAATATATTTAAAATCTCTTGATCCTGAAAGTGGTAAATTATTAATTAAAAAAAGATTAGAACTTGCAGGTAATCCCAATTTATTTACAGAAGATGCAATAGAAGAAATATACAATTTATCTGGAGGCTTACCAAGGGAAATATTAAAATATTCTTATGAGGCATTATTAATTGCATATAGAGAAAAGAAAAATATTGTTGATAAAGATATTGTTGAAAAAATATATGAAGCAAAGAAACCTCCAACAGATTTATTAAAATTAACAGAAAAACAAAGATATATAGTAGAATTAATAACAAAATATGGCCCAAAAACAGTAAATGAATTATTAAAATTATTCAAAGAAAGATATTCTGACACAACAATTCATGCAATATCAAATATATTAAAAAGAATGACCGAAAGTAAAATATTGATCAGGACAAAGGTAAAAGGTAAATTTATATATGATGTTGTACCCGCAATAAAGGATTATTTCATAAGAGAAATAAATAAATGAAGTGTAATTTTTGTAATAATAATGCAGTATATAAAGATATTGATGGAAATTTTTATTGTAGGGATCATTTTATAAAATATTTTGAAGAAAAAACAATAGATACAATTGAGAAATATAAATTGATAAAATCTGGAGAAAGAGTTGGTGTTGGAGTTTCTGGAGGAAAAGATTCAAACGCATTATTATTTTTCTTAAATAAATATAAAGAATATTTTAACATTGAAGTTTTTGGAATTCATATTGATGAAGGAATAAAAGGTTATAGGGATAAGGATACAGAAAAGTTATTGGAAATTTCAAAGAAATATAATTTAAATGTAAAAATATATAGATTCTCTGAATATTTTAATATTAGATTAGATGAGGCAGTAAAAATATCGAAAGAATATAAATCATGTACAATTTGTGGCGTATGGAGAAGGTGGTTAATGTGGAAAGCTGCAAAAGATTTAAATTTGGATAAATTTGCAACTGCACATAATTTAAATGATGAAGTGCAAACAATTCTAATGAATATTTTTGAGGGAAATTTAAAGGATTTATTAAAGGAAGGTCCATATGTAGGAATAGTTGAAGGAGATTTTATTCCCAGAATTAAACCTTTCTATTTCAATACAGAAAAAGAAAATCTACTTTATTCAATATTAAATAATTTAGAACCACCTTTTGGAGAATGTCCTTTCATTGTTGGAGAATTTAGAGATATAATTAGATCAAAATTATATAAGTTAGAAGATAAATATCCTGGATTTCATAAAAATTTCTTGAGAAATATTTTAGAAATAATATATAAAGCTAAAAACGATTATAAAATGAGGAATAAAATAAGATTAAGAAAATGTAAAATTTGTGGATATCCAACTACTAGAGAAATATGTAGAGCATGTGAAATAAAATTAAGAATAAACAATATTTAAAAATATTTTATAGTAATTTTATTATGATTATAATTATAGAAATATTTAAAAATATTTAATTCTTTTTATATCCATGAGTAATTATATGTCTTGTCTAGATGAAAAAAGTTATTATGATTATTTTCAATGTATTAGAAATTATGTAAATTCTAAGAATTCATTTAAAGGAGCTTCTTATATTATAAAAACAAATTCAGGAACTGAAACAATATCAAAATATTTAATATTTTATAAAATTTATGGACATGCAATATTAGGACATCATAATTTACTAGATTTACCAGAAAATTCATATCTTATAGTATTATTAGAGAAGGAAGATGATGTTATAGAATATATTAAAGAGATTGGAAAAAGGAGACAAGATATATATGTTTTTGATTACTATTTGAGAACAAAAATTCCCGAATCTATTTTGTTAAGAAATTCAAAAAATCCTGAAGATATTAAAAAATTGATAGAAGCCAGACCATATGGTTTTAAAACAAAAAGAGATATAGAAAAATTAAAGAAGAGCTTAGATAAAAGACTTGTAGATATTTTTTATGTTCCATTATCTCTATCACTCATACTATTACTTAAAAATCCAGAATATTTTCCAAATATATATTATATAAGTAAACTTTATACTATAAATACTCCTTATGTATTTAAAATATTATTAGGAACTTCTGATATTATCAAAGAACCTGTAAAGTTATTTAATGATAATTTAAATTTTCTTTCAATTATAGAATTTGAAAAATATCCTACAATAGAACCTTATTCATTAGGTCTAAATTATAATTTTGAATTAAATTATGAAAATCTCAATAAATTTGAAATACAAATAAAGTTTGATGAGTTTAGACATAGATTTTATGATTCTATCATAAAAACATCAAAAGCAATTTCAACTTTAAAGTTTTCTCCAGCAGATATAGAACCATACCAAATTGTAATGAAGAATGGTAAGGTTATATTTATAGATATTGCATCTGGAAACATAGTACCAATAAGTCAAAAAGGATTGGAGAAAATTATAGTTAGGGCTATTAAAGATATGATAGAAGGAATTAAAGAATCTCCATTATTAAAACATTGTACAAAAAAAGAAAATTATGTTATTTGTAATGAAAAAATAAAAGATTCCGAATTACATAAAATATTTGTGAATGATATAGAAAGATACTTATTTTATAATAATAGAACTGATAATTTAATTAGAAATATTAAAATTGGTGCTCAGAGATTGGATGATATAATTATACAATATAAAGATGATGAGTTTGAAGAAAATAGAGAAATCTTATTAGGGACAACAGGCTTATACTTAGGAAGTCTTACTAATTAGTTTTTAAAATTTTCTATAATTCAAAAAAATATGAATAATATAGATATAATAAAGGAATTTTTGTATACTCTTTTAATATTATTTTCTGTAGAAACATTTTTAGACTTAATATCATTCATTATATATCCATCAATTTTTCCAAATTATATTAATATTTCTGTTGAAATTTTCTTATTTATAATTTTTCTATTATCAATATTTTCAATTTATTTAATAAGAAAGGATAATTTATATGGTTATATAATTTCATTATTTATATCAATATTAATTCTTTTTTCAGCTTTTACATTAAATTCTAATGATATAATAGATATAGCGGTGAGAAATGTAGCATCTAATTACGGTATATATCCAAATCCGATAATATTGTTTTTTGGCATTTCAATATTTTTAATAAGTATAAGAAAAATTATTCAATTAAGAAAAACTAAAATTTCTTCAACTTAGCAATTATTTCTATTTGTTGAACGTGTCCTAGAAATATTTGTCTACAACAAGCTCTTTCCAATCCTAGTTCATCTAAAGCTTCCTTCATTGTTTTACCTTCATTTAATAATTTAATATATCTTTCATATAAATGTCCAATTGGTTTTCCACATGTAAAACATCTAATAGGTATTATCATAGTATTAGAATTTTCACAACATTTTTATAAATCTATGCATTTGCGACTATCTGAATCACATCTCTATGTTTTAATATATAATCCTTTCCTAAGAATTTTCTTGTCCTTACATCTATAGCTCTTACAAAATTCTTTGCCAAATCAGAATGTATTTTATTTGCAAAATCTATTACAGTACTCTCTGGAGGCATTAAAAAACAATCTGGCAATATTCTTCCTTCCTTATCTGCTAAGGAATCCACACCTCCAGGAAATACTGCTACATATTTTAAAACATCAAATACAGTTATATCTAAAATATTTTGAACACCAGTACTTCCAAATTCTTTAAATATATAATTTTCAATAAATTCTAAAGCTTTCTTTTCTTTATCATTTAAATCTCCCTTAATTTCAAAATAATTTTCCCCAGGTATATAAAATATCTTTCCCTGTTTATCCAATTCTTTTAATATTAATTCTGCATAACCTGATGTAGGTATTATAACTTTATCTGGATATTCTTTCTTTAATCTTTCCAGATTTTTCTTTGCAATATCTATATTTATATCTACCCTATTTGCGGCAATAACAATTGGTTTTGCTATTTTTCTAATTTTAGATGCAAGCTCGAATAATCTTTTATCATCATTTATTATATCATAATCTTCTTGACTAATTTTTAATTCATTAAATGCTTTTGACACATGTTCTTCTTTAACATTTAATCCAGAAATTAATTTTGCCAATTCTTTATCTAATTGTAAATGTTCATTTTTTATTTTTCTTATATTCTTTTCCAGATTTTTCTTTATTATACCATAAAACCACCAATCTATTTCTTCTTCATACCATTTTACATCCTTTATCGGATCATAATTTCCAGGACCAATATATTGTCCCTCCTCATTTGTTGAACCTGAAATATCTATTACATGTATCAATGCATCTGCCTGTCTTACATCATCTAAAAATTTATTACCTAAACCTCTACCTTCATGTGCACCAGGAACTAATCCTGCTATATCTAATATTTCTATTGGAACAAACCTATATTTTCCCTTTATAAAACCATACCTTGGGTTTGATTTAACATTAAATTCTGGTCCTACATCTTCTACTCTAACATACCCATAACCTTTATTTGGTTCTATTGTAGTAAATGGATAATTTGCAATTGCAACATCTTGTAATGTCATTGCTTTAAACATAGTAGACTTTCCAACATTTGGTTTTCCAGTAATACCTATTTGCATTATAATTTAATAACTAGAATCTTTTTAAAATAAATAGCGGGGGGAGGATTTGAACCTCCGACCTGGGGGTTATGAGCCCCCCGGGCACTCCTGGCTGCCCTACCCCGCTATATTAAATAAATAATTATCAAAAAATATAAAAAAGGTTACTGTTTTTTAACAAGTACAATTTCTATACTTGATATTCTTCTCTTTTTACCAGTTTGATCTACTTGTCTTTCTTCAGAATCTATACTTATACTTTTTATATCAACTTGTCCAGCCATAAATTTCTTTCTTACTACTTCTGCTACATCTACTGCTCTAGATATATATCTTCCCCTTGCCTTTATTACAACTTCTTTTGCATCCTGGCTTGTAAATTGCATTGCTACAGCTGTTACATAGTTCATAAATGGCTTATTTCCTATATATATTATTGTTTGTTCTGCCATCATGAGCTTTGTAATTTTTTAATTTGCCTTGTTATATATCCAGCCAACATATTTCTTAATCTTTTTGATGGAACTTCAGCCACAACTTCTAATATTTTTACATTTTTCTTATAATCTGTAGTAAATAGATTGGAATATTTTTCTAATATTTTATTAGCTTCTCTTCTAAATTTACCATGAAGGATTCTACCCATAATTCTTTATTATAAAAAATAAATTTATAAAAAGATAGTAAACTATAATAAAAATGAAGGCAGGAAAACAGCCTCCAGAGGATATAAATGTATTCATAGAAATACCAAAGGGTAGTAATATAAAGTATGAATTCGATGAAGAAGAGAAAGTAATAAAAGTAGATAGAATATTATATACCGCAATGTTTTATCCATTTAATTATGGATTTATACCAGAAACTTTAGAAGAGGATGGAGATCCATTAGATGCTTTAGTTATTACATATGAATCATTCATTCCTGGAGTATTAATAAGGGCAAGACCAATTGGTGTATTGGTAACAGAAGATGAGGAAGGAGTTGATAGAAAAATAATTGCAGTACCACATGAAAAAATAGATCCAAGATTTTCAAATATAAAAGATATAAAAGATTTACCAGAAGCAATATTAAATCAAATAAAACATTTCTATGAACATTATAAAGAATTGGAACCTGGAAAATTTGTTAAAGTTAAAGAATTTAAAGGAAAGGAAGAAGCATTAAAGATAATTAATGAGGCTATAGGTAGATTTAAAAATAAGAAATAATAAATATTTTTTAGTGAAGAAGCATTACGCTTCTGAAAGATGATGAAAAAATATTTTTCTGATGATAATTAAAAAGAGTTTTGAAGAACATTTTAAAGAATTATTAGGAGATAAATATGAATTGTTTTTGGAATGGTCTTTTAAATTATTAAAGAAATCTATAAGAATTAATACAATAAAAGTAAAAGATAATATAAATTTTGAAAACTTAAAAGAAATATTATTATCAAAACAGGATCATTTAAAAGAAAAAGAATTAAAAGAAATATTCGAAAAAATTGATAATTTATATAATTTAAAGCAAAATCCTTTTAATTTAAATATAAATGCAAAAGAAGTATTATCTAGATTAAAAGAATACGGATGGGAAATTGAAAGAATACCTTTCTATAAATATGGATTTTGGATAAAGGGGGAAAGAAGAGATATTGGAAATACTACAGAATTTCAATTGGGATATTATTATCCACAGGAAGCTGCATCAATGATACCACCTTTAGCATTGGATTTAAAAAAAGATGATCTAGTTTTAGATGTAGCAGCAGCACCAGGTTCTAAAACAACACAAATTGCAATGCATATGGAAAATGAGGGATTGATAATAGCAAATGATGTATCAATTGATAGAATTAAAGCATTAAGCGAAAATTTACAAAAGATGGGTGTAATAAATACAATTATAACAATGATGGATGGAAGAAAATTATATAAATTAAATTTAAAATTTGATAAAATTTTATTGGATGCCCCATGTTCTGGAACTGGTGCAATAAGGAAATCATATAAAACATTAAAGATATGGAATGAAGATACAATAAGTAGATTAGCAAATTTACAAAAGAAATTATTATTAACCGCCTTTGATTTATTAAAGGATAATGGAATTTTAGTTTATTCTACATGTTCTGTTGAACCATTAGAAAATGAATTTATAATAGATTATTTATTATCTAAAAGAGAAAATGCTAAAATTGAAAAAATAGAAATACCAAACTTAAAGAAATCTGAAATAATTTCTGAATATAATGGATATAAATTGGAACATGAAGAAGAAATAAAAAATACAATAAGATTATGGCCTTGGGATAATGATACAGAAGGTTTTTATATTGCAAAGATAAAAAAAATATAATTTTAAACGCCCCCGAGGGGATTCGAACCCCCGATCTCCAGGACCGAAGCCCGGAATGTTGTCCTGGCTACACTACGGGGGCTTTATTATATATTATTTCTTGATATGAATTAAAATATTCATCAAAATATTGATCAAATGTATAATTTATATTATATTTCTTTGCTATTTTATTATATATATCTATCAATCTTTTTGGATAATTTTTATCAGGAATTGAATTAGTTAATTTATGATATTCAAATATCTTAGAAAATCTTTTTTCTCTTTTTACATTTAATCCAATATTTTCATTATTATCTACATTATTTACCTCATATGTTGATTCAAATTTTCCAAAATTAAATCCCGAATATTCAACTGGATTCATTGCATTCATTAAATAATCTGAAAAATATTTATCATATATTAAATTTGGTAAAAACAATCCTAAAGAAATATATGGATTAAATACTGTAGAACTTTTATTATTAAATGGAATATAAATTGAAATATCATTTAAATCAAATAAATTAGAAATATATCCTATATCTTTTCCCAATAATGATAATTCTCCATATGCAGCTTTTTCTATTAAATATTTTGCAATATTATAATTTATTTCTGAAGATTTATCCAAATTATTAAAATCAAATAATGATTTATTTAAATCTTTAATCGATACTTTTCCAATATATAACCCTTCTAGAATTGTTCCTAAAATATATCCTAAATATAATGTATCTAAACCATATCTATTTGATAAATCAATTAGATCTTTTATATATTCCTCATTTAATATTCCTAAAAATGGTCCTAAAATGTTAAATGGTTCATATGGATATTCTTTCTTTAAATTATTGACTAAAGGATAAATATATTCATCAAATATTTTTTTATTTTCTTCATCAGATAAATATATGTTTTTATAATTTAAAATTGGAATTTTATCTGGTATAGATTGATAAAAATCTCTTATAGATTCTTTTCCTTCTTCTATTAATTCTATATCTAATCTTTTATTTTCAATTTTATTATCTCCTCCAATTGATAAACCAGATATATTATGATATCTATATAATACTGATCCAATTCCACCTTTTGTAACTTTTATTTTATTATTTTCAAATATAATTAAATTTCCATATATTGTAAATTTTGATCCCAATCCATTTAATAAAATAATAAAATCTTTCCCACCATATATATCTTTTAAAGTATTATATAATTCTTCCTTTCTTTTATATATATCTTCAGATATATCATTTTCTAAAAATATAACATTATCATTTTCTATAATTAAAAAGTATTTTTTATCTGATTTTCCATATAAAACTATTACATCATTACCTGTTAATTTAATATATTTACCAAAGGAAGATAAATTAATATCTAAAGAACCTGTTATCGGAGATCTATAAATAATTAATGAATTCCTATTATCTTTATTTTTTTGATGCCCAACAGAGAATATTGTTAAATTGTTTTCAAATGGGTTTTTTTCATATGTTTTATAATCAAAATGCAAATCAATTGAATGATCCAATGTTTTTGAATCAGTTACATAATTTCTTGATTCTTTTTTATATAAATCTATAAACAATACCCTAATCATATAAGATAAATAATTCTTTAAACTATATTAAATTATGGACCCGTGCCCGAGTGGACAAAGGGGGTCGGTTCAGGTCCGATTGGAGAGATCCTTCCGGGGTTCGAATCCCCGCGGGTCCATTAATATTCAATAACTAAACTATAAAAAATATAATTATTTATTTAATTTACTTTCCTTTAATTTATTTAAAAATTCTGCAAATTTCTTAGCAGATTCTTCTAATAATCCTTCTTCATTATTTATTACTTCTACTATCGTTCCATATTCAAACATAAATATTGTTGTGAAATATATTGTCAAATTTTGCTGAATTTCAATTCTTTTTAAATTTTCTATATCCCTTCCTCTAATTTGTATATCTTTTAATCTTCTTACAAAGATTTTATCTGGATCTGATATTATTACTGCAATTCCATCTGGTCTTAAAATTTCTGCATACTCTCTTAACATACCTGGTATATATCCCTCATATGATTCTATTACTAAATGTGTATCCAAAATTATATCACCTTCCTTTTCCATTTCTTTAATTCTCTTAATTGCTTCCTTTTGTATTTCTTTTTGTTGTTCGAATGTTAATTTCTTTCTTATTTCATCCCTGTTATTTATACCATATTTTTCTTTTGCTAATTCAAACATAATATCTCCAGTATTTATAACTTTAAATTCATATTTTAAATATTTTTTAGCTTCATTAATTACCGAAGTTTTTCCAACACCAGGTACTCCTACAACAATTACTATCATAAACTAAATAAATACTATGAAAAATAAAAATTTATTGAAAATATAATTTCTATAACAATTTAGAGTAATTTCCAACATTTTAAATTATAAAAATAAAAATTTAGTGCGGCGGAGGGGATTTGAACCCCTGGCGGATCTTATCCAATCGGACCTCAACCGACCCCCTTTGGCCTCTCGGGCACCGCCGCGTATTTTATTTTATATCTTCTAAAATTTTAAAATATAAGAAATTATATTTACAAACAAATAAATAATTATAACATTAAATCTTTTTATATATTGAATTAATTAAATTTTAGAGAAATATATAATATTATCATTATCAACGATCGCAGCATGAATCTTCTTTATTATTTTTTGAAATCTTTAACTTTTTGATATCTTTTCTTTTATTTAATCCTAGCAAAAATATTAAATTAACTATAAATAAAATATCACTAACAACTAATAGAATTTCTCCAAATTCAAATATATTTAACCCAAATATTGGAGCAAGTGTTGCAACTAAGATTGCAAAAGAACCTGTACCACATCCAACCAAACATGCCTGAAATCCAGCAAAACCAAATATTGCAGAAATAAAAGATAAAATATTTCCTTTATAAAATTTCCTATAATTAATTATCATAAAAGATATTAAAGCAAAATTTAAAGAAAATAAAATTATATATAAGCATGAAAAGATTTTTACATAAATTGATGCCAATAACAAACCTAAAAATATTGATTTAATATAAAAATAACCAATTATAAAAAATATTATAATTAAAATAATTCCAATTTTACTTTTTATCATATCCTTAAAAATATTATTCATTTTTATAATATTCAAAATATCTTTTTAAATATATTTTTATAATTAGTTAAAATGGACAATAATCGGTGTGATTTATATATATAATACATTAACAAAGAAAAAAGAAATATTTGAGCCTATAGAATATCCCTTTGTAAAAATATACCATTGTGGAATAACACCATATGATACATCACATATAGGTCATTTAAGGTCAGAAATTTCTTTAGATATTATAAGAAGAATATTCAGATATTTTGGATATATAGATATAGCAATTAGCAATTTTACAGATATAGATGATAAAATAATAAAGAGGGCGAGAGAGTTAAATTTATTAAATAATTGGCAAAAAATACCTGAAGAATATATAAAATACCATTTAGAACAAATAAAAAGATTAAATAATTTACCATTTTATATAAATCCAAGAGTTACAACACATATTAATGATATTGTAGATTTTATAAAAGATTTAATAAATAAAGGATATGCATACAAAGGAAAATATAGTATATATTATGATATAGATAAATATCCATATTATGGACAGTTGTCTGGAACAAAAAAAGAACAATGGGAACAAGAAACAGAATTCTTAGAAGATAAAAAACATCCATATGATTTTGCATTATGGAAATTTAAAAAAGAAGATGAACCATATTGGAATACAGAAATTGGAGATGGAAGACCTGGTTGGCATATTGAATGTTCTACAATGTCATCAAAATATTTAGGACCACAATTTGATATACACTCTGGAGGTCAGGATTTAATATTTCCACATCATGAAAATGAAATTGCTCAATCGGAGGCTAGATTTAATACACATCCTTGGGTAAAATATTGGTTACATTTTGGATTTATAAAAATTAAAGGAGAAAAAATGAGTAAAAGTTTGGGAAATATAATACCTGCAAAAGAATTTTTAGATAAATATGGAGAAGATATAACAAGATTTTATATTGGATCTTATCATTATAGAGAACCAATTGATATAAATGAAGAAAGCATAAATCAAGCAAAAGAAAATTATAGATATATAAGTTCAACAATCAAAACAATTGTAAATGAAATAAATAGTTTGGATAGAACATTTTATTTAGATGATAATAAAATAAAAATATGGAAAGAATTATTAAATTATGAAAAAGAGTTTATAAATAGTATAAAGGATGATTTTAATACAAGAGAAGCTACAAGAATATTATTAGAAGCAACAAATTATATAAATAAAAATGTTATTGGATCTGAAACATTTACATTATATATTACTTCATATAATTTCTATAATATTGCTTCAAGAATTTATGGATTATGGGAAGATATATTTTATGGAAAAGAAAGTAGAGAAAATTTAACAAATATTTTATTAAATATAATAATAGATATTAGAAATGAATTGAGAAAGAATAAAAATTATGAATTATCCGATAAAATAAGGGAAGAACTCAGAAAAATTGGTATAGATTTATTAGATCAAGGAAATAAAACAATATATAGATTTATATAAAAATTATTATTTTTTAACTTTTTTATTAAAAATAAGTGAATGGATGATATAATATATCCAGATCTATCAATAATAATATTGGGACATGTTGATCATGGAAAAACAACATTAGCAAAATCATTAACTGGTGAATGGTTGTCAAAACATTCTGAAGAAATAAAAAGAGGATTAACAATAAAGTTAGGATATGCAGATTTTACAATATATAAATGTGAAGAACACGGATATTTTACAGAAAAAATATGTCCAATATGTAATAAAGAAAATAAACCAATTAGAAAAATATCTATTGTAGATGCACCTGGTCATGAGAGTTTATTAATGGTAATGTTAACTGGTGCTGCAATTGTTGATGCTGCTATATTAGTTATTGCTGCAAATGAACCTGTCCCACAACCACAAACATTAGAACATTTAGTAGCATTCAAATATTTAGGAAATAAACCATTAATAATTGTACAAAATAAAATTGATCTAGTAACAAGAGAAGAGGCAATGAAAAATTATAAAGAAATATTAAATTTACTAGATAAGTTAAATATTGATAAAAATAAGGTAAAAATTATCCCAATATCTGCAATAAATAATATAAATATAAATTATTTATTAGAAGAATTGGTTAATTTGCCAAAACCAGAAAAAGATGAAAGTTCTGATCCTATATTTTTAATATCAAGATCTTTTGACGTAAATAAACCCGGTACAGATATAGAAAAATTGGTTGGAGGAGTTTTGGGAGGAAGTTTACTGAAAGGTAAATTAAAATTAAATGATGAAATAGAAATAAGACCGGGATTATTTATTAATAATAAGTGGATTCCTATAAAAACAAGGATAATTTCATTAAAACAAGGTAATAGTGATGTAGAAGAAATATTACCAAGGGGAACTGCAGGAATTGGAACAACTTTAGATCCTTCTGTTACAAAAGATGATACATTAGCAGGTCAAGTTGCTGGATATACAAATAAATTGCCTCCACAATATGATGAAATAAAGGTAAAATATGAAGTAATAAAAGAACTATTTAATGAAAATGAGAAAATTCAAAAGGGAGAAACAATAATTGTAGGATTATATAATATAATTTCTGATGGGGTTGTAAAAAATATAGAAAAAGGAAATATAATTACTATAAAATTAAATAAACCAGTTTTAGGATATAAAGATGATAAAGTTATAATATTAAGAAATATTAACAAAAGATGGAAAATTTTTGCAATTGGTAAACTATTATGAAATATAAAATATTAATTGATACAAACATATTTTTTATTCCATTTTATGAAAATTTTGATGTAATAAATGAATTAAAAGACTTCTTAATGAAAAATAATATTGAATATGAAGGTTTTTATACATTAAGAAAAAATATTATTGAAATTGAAAATAAGATAAATAGTTCAAAATCTGAAAAATGGAAAAAGATATATAATTTAGTATTAGAATATATAAAAAAGAGTAATATAAATATTATAGAGACAAAAGAAAATTATGAGAAAACTGATAGACTTATAATAAAAACCGCATTATCTGATAAATTCATTGTATGTACACTAGATAAAAATTTAAGAATGATATTAAAGAAATTACATATACCAGTAATTTTTTATTCAAATAAAAGATTACATATAATATGGTAACAAATGCCGGAGCAGAATTTTATGCTGCCAAAGAAAAATATGAAAATGCTAAAACTCCTGAAGAAAAATTAAAATATTTATATGAAATGTTAAAAACTGCCCCAAAACATAAAGGATCTGAACATTTAATTGCATGGATAAATAAAAAAATATCTGAATATGAAAAGATAATTGAGGAAGGTAAATATAAAAAAGGAGGGAGTGGTATAAAATTAATAGAAAAATCTGGTGATATTTTAATAAGTATATTGGGAATAGAAAATTCTGGAAAAAGTTATTTTTTAAGGAAATTTACAAATGCAAATGTTGAAGTAAGTGAAATACCTTTTTCTACAATAAATCCAGCAATTGGTACAATATTTTATAATTGTGTATATTATCAATTTGTTGAAATCCCATCTACATTCGAAAGAAAGTTTAGATCAATTTTATCATTATCTGATTATTATATATTAATATTAGATGAAAAAAGAGATATAAAAGAACAATTGGAAAGAATAAATAAATTTTCCGAAGGGATAATTGAATTTAGTACAATTCCAAATAATAAATATAAAATAATATATAATAAATTTGATGATTTTAAAGATGTAAATTTACAAGAAATATTAGAAAATATAATTAAAGATTTAGATTTAATAAGGATAAAACCGATAGATTCAGATCATTGTGTAATATTAAATAAAGAATCTACTATAAAAGATTTTATTGAAAAAATAAATAAAAAATGGATAGATAAATTTAGATATGCAAAGATAATTAGAGAAAATAAAATTATAAGAGCTGGACTAAATTATAAATTAGAAGATAAAGATATTATTGAATTAAAATTAAAAATATAATTATTTCTTCTTTTCAAGCTTTTCCTTTAATTCTACTATATCTTTTCTAGTATATTCTATTAATATTGCAATTATAGATAACCATAATACTCCCAACCAGGTAAATAAAGATGCTATAACTATAGCAGCAGAACTTTGTAATGCGAGTGGTAATTCTATGCTCCTAAATAATAAAAGATATCCTAATATCATATTAATAAAAAATCCTACCAGCAATATTATTTCCAACAAATTTGGTGCTTTGTAATCAAAGCTAACCATTATTAATTTTTAAATTAAATACTTATATATATTTCTATGAAAAGTTTAGATAAAAAATCAAGAAAAAATTTGATTGAGATATTAAAAAACAATTATAAAATAGAATGTGAAAAATTAAAAAATGAAAACATTTTTTTGGATGAAGAAAATAATATTTACATATATAATAATATTCCAATAGCATTTATAAAAGATAATAAAATATATCCAACAATATTTTTGATAAACGAATGTGAAACAGATATGAATTATATTAAAGTAAATATTGGAGCAAAAGAAAAAATATTAAATGGTGCAGATGTATTTAGACCTGGAATAATTGAATTTTCAGATTTCAAAAAAGATGAAATAATATTAATAATATCTGAAGATAATAAATTATTGGCAATTGGA
Source organism: Candidatus Nanobsidianus stetteri (assembly GCA_000387965.1). GTDB lineage: Archaea > Nanobdellota > Nanobdellia > Nanobdellales > Nanobdellaceae > Nanobdella > Nanobdella stetteri. Next base: position 40,580 of record APJZ01000003.1, read on the forward strand.
AGAGCATTATATGATAGCAATGATGCTATAAAAATGGAGAAGGGGAAAATAATAGAAAATATACATTATTATGGAGATAAAATAACAAAATATTATTTAAATAAAATTAAAAATTGATTTCTGCTTCAATAAATTGCTATATTTTTTTAATTTATATACAGAAACATTATATTTATTCATAAATTTATTGTTTAAATATGATATTAGTTCATTATAATTATCAAATTTTTCTACTAAATTATTTAGCATATACTTCGTTCCTTCCCTAACGACCCAAACACCCAAAGGAACTTTATATTCTCTTGTTACAAATCTAAATACAACCAAATTTCCAATCATCTTATAATTTCTCATAAATTCTGCAAAAGATAATTTTAGAGCACTATAACCCCCAGATTCATCATCTCTACCAATTATACTATATTTAGAGTTTAAATTATATACAGAACCTGGTATTAATGTTTCTATTAATTCACAATTTCCATTACCTGGAAAAAATACTCCATAAAAATCATTTCCATATAAAGAATAATAGAATAAATAATATTTATCATTAATTTTAGAATAATCCTTTATTTCTTCCTTTATTCTTTTCTCTAAAATTTCATGAACTGCAGTTATTGCCCATTTACTTGGAACCAATTTTCTATTTATCTTATATCCAAAAAATCCCATTGAAAACAATCTTGATAAATAATAATCAGACATTCCAGATTTATATAAGTAATATATTGAATCTTCCGCTTTCATTTCTTCTATTTTATATATTTCTTTTGGTATTTTTGGATTTTCATTTATTTTTATTTTATCTATTATTCCAGAATATCCATATAAACCGATTATCTTAGAAATTCTCATATTTTCACTTATTTTATTAAAATATATTTCCAAATTTATTGATTTAATTGATAACATAGAATCTAAAACTTCATTATATAATTTATCATTTTTTCTTGGTAAATTTGCATCTACAACTTTCTTTGCATTTATTAAACTTATTCTACTCTTTATAATTTCTTCAACATCTATATTATTCTTTGCCCAATATATTGGATTATCATATAATTCTATATTTTCATCATAAGATGTCAATATACCTAAAGATAATTTTGGATAATTGATTGAACTAATTAAATTTGATGGGGGAGTATAACCATTTATATCCTTTTTTAATATTATGGATTTTCCATATAATTTCTTGTATTTTTCTGCAAGTTTTTTTGCATTTATAACATCTATCATTAGATTTTTATTTATTTTTTAAATTATAAATTTGATGGACATAATAAATATACCAACAAAATATAAATTAAAAGAAATCAAAAATTTGGATGAATTGAAAAAATATTTACCAAAGAAATTTGCTCTAGTATCTTTAACACAATATTCTGAATATGCTAAAAAAATATATGAAATATTAAAGAATGATTATGAAATAATGTTAAAAGAAGGATTATATGGGATAAATGTTTTAGGATGTTACTCAGAACCTGCAAATATAAATGATATAGATACAGTATTATTAATTGGAAATGGAAAATTTCATGCAGAAAATATTATAAGGAAATTAAAGAAAAGAGTAATTGTCTATGACCCTATGTATGGAGAAATAAATGTTTATGAACCGGATTATAATTTTGACAAAATTATAGAATTTTTATTAAATAAAATAAAAAATTCAAAAAATATTGGAATAATATTATCTATAAAACCTGGACAATATTATTATTTGGAAACATTAAAAGTTAAAGATAAATTGGAAAAATCCGGAAAAAATGTATACTTATTTATCGGAGATACAATTGATACTTTACAATTATTGAATTTTCCATACATAGATTTCTGGATTTTTTCTGCATGTCCAAGATTGATTGATGATGTAATAGATAATAATATAAATGGTATAACTATTGATATTCTAATAAAAAATTTAGATAAAGTAGTTAATATTTAATATTCCCTGTACGAATATATACAATCCTATTGAAGATAATGTAGAGAATATAAAGAATACTATTATGTTCATTATATAATATTTGTATAAATAATAATAGAATCCCAATTTATCTCCGCTATTTTCTATACTATTAATTGCATATATAATTACAAAGGCTATTGCCAAATTAAATATTCCGATTATAATTATCATTGTAGCTGGGGAGGTAATAGAATTTAAGTTAAATATATTTAATATAATATTTGGCAATGAATTTATATATTGAGAAAACCCTGAATTAGATGAAGCCAAATTTGATATTTGACTAAATTGAAAAGATAATTTATATAATATTTCTATAATCATCACACTAACTGCGCCAACTATTCCTAAAATAATTGGAGCTAAAATTCTTAATAAAGATTTCAATTGAGATAAATCTTCTGCTACAAGATCTTTAATTCTCTCTTTTACTTTTGATATTAATAAAAAATATCTTGCAATTATACCAGTTATAACAGCAGCTTCAGAAGGAGATTGACCACTGGCTTCATATAATAATTCCATTGTAGCTCTCAATTGCGATGATGGTATTTTAGATAGAGCTCCATATCTCATATCAAATATCGAATCATAAAATGATAAACCTACCCTTAAATTTTGATATACTTTTGATATAAAATCTCCAATTGGACTACCTTTATATTTTGGGTAAACATATATCATCGCCTTTTCGAGTGGATAACCTTCATTTAATGCAGAACTTAAAGATAATAAAAATGATGGCAAATCTGTTCCTATTCTTTCTAAACTTTTATATAAATCTTTATAATGCGAATAGTAAATGAAAGCAATTAATGAAACAGATAAACCCGTTAAAAACACTAAAAATTCTGATAATAATATTCCTGAAATATCGAATTTATATAAATATTGATATATTACAAAAAAGATTATGAAAAATAGTAATATACCTACTGAAAGTCCACTGGCTACTGATATTAATTTATTTGTTAAATCTTCCCTCTTTAAATAATAAAATAGATATATATCATCATTTGAAAAAACATTAATAATTTTTGAGGAAATCGAATAATTAATTGCATAAAATGCTAAAAATGGTATTAAAATATCAAATAATATAAATAAAACGAGAGGACTAAATATATTTTCTAAGAATATTGATGCAAGAGGAAATACTGTTAATAACATAACTGGTAAAGTTATACCCAACATAGATACAAGATTTATTGTAGATCTTATTTCCCTAGAAAATTCATATAGTTCATTTACCAATTCCTCCAAAGCTTCTTCTATGGATTTATCTATCTGGAAATTCCTTCTATCCTTATCTGGATCATATAAGGCACTTAATATAAGCATAATACCAGTATAAAAGAATTTTGCATTTTTTTCCCAAGATCTTGAATATTCTACTAAAGCTTCTGATGCAGAAACATATTTTCTATTATATATATCTCTTAACAATCTTAACAAATCTAATTTTAATGGTAAGTTAATATTTTTTGCGGCAAATAGTATAGCTTGTTCTACATTTGGATTTTGTCTTAATTTAATAGCTAACAATAATAATAGACTTATTAATTGAGATTTCTTCTTGTTATATAAATTATTATATAAAATAACATAATAATAATCGATCAATATGTATGATAATATACCAAAGGAAATAAATAGTAAGAAATATAAAGTAGATATTATTATTGATGGAATTATTCCTATAAAGATGAATAATATTAGAAAAAATATTGCTGCCGAATCTATTTGATCAATGCTTACATCTAAAAATAGTTCTTCATTTATTTTTTCAAAATTTTTTCTTTTTTTATTATTTGATTTTATCTTTATTATATTTCCAAATGTTTTAACAATCTTTTCATAATATTTTAATTTATTACCAAAATAGAAATATTTATATAACTTTAATTTACCTTCTAAATTCTGATTATCTAATCTATTTAACTCAATTTCTGATATATCCATTTCTTCATATTATCTAATATATAATCTTTTACAATTTCATTATATTCTTTAATACTTTTATCCACATATTGATAAAACACTTCATTGTACGCAGAAACAAAATCTGCTTCTAAAATATCTTTCCTATTCTTTTCTCTTGCTATATCTACTAATATCTTTTTTGATAAACCTATTGTTTCTATCATATTCCATATTCTTTCCCAAGATTTTGACAAATATCTTATCCTAGATGCAACAGCTTTTAATATATCAGAATCTCCATTTATTAATTCTAATGTTGGTTCTAAATTATCCTTTTCCGCATCATAAACCATTAAATCAACAAAACCTTTTTCTTTTAATGGATCCTGATCCCATAATTTTCTTACTTCAGTTATCCTTAATACTCTTCTATATCTTTTTAATCCAGAAGGTTCTTTAATTGGATTTACAATTACTATTATATCTGTAGCTTTGAATGATGTTTTAGGAACTCCAAGATCATTTACAACTCTATCATATACTCCATAGGGGCTTTCTGCATGCAAAGTACCCATTACCGCATTCGCTACGGCACCAACTCTCATAGCTTCATATAATGTTAAAGCCTCTTTTGATCTAACTTCTCCAACAATTATAGCACTATCTCCCATTCTTAAAGATACTCTTAAACCTTCCTCAGCAGATAATTCTGCAGATTTTAATGAAAATGGACTCCTAACTTTCATAGGAACTATATTATATCCTATTGATCTAAAAAATTCCGCAGGTATTTCTAGAGTATCTTCTACAGTTATCATCCTAACTTTTTTAGGTATTTCTAACATTAAAGCTGTTAATAATGATGTTTTACCACTTCCTCTTGTACCAGCAATTAAAATTGTCCTTCCATTTGCAACTAAAAAAGATAATAAACCTGCAGCCTGATAATTTAGCATTTTATTATCTATAAATAAAGGCAAAGTCCATGGTTTACTTCTATGTCTTCTAATTATATATGATAATCCGAAGGGAGATAATGGTGGTGATAATGCTGCAACTCTTAATAATATATTATTTCCAATTACTAAATCTGTATCTAAAACTGGATTTGCTTCATCAAATGGTCTTCCAGATATTAATCTTAATTTTGTAGCCCAAGATTCTACCTCCCTTCTAGTTGGAGTTACATTTGTAACACACATTTCATATTTAGAATGCTGTAAATATATTGGAGTTATACCTGCTGGCGGGTTTATAAATAGATCTTCTAAATTTTCATCTAAAACTATTTTCTCTATTATTCCAAAACCAATCGTATATCTAATAATTATACTTTTAATTAATTCCAACCTATTTTTATCTATATTTATATTATATATAGACATTAATTTCGCTAGTATATTATTTAGTATATTATTATATATTTCTCTCAATCTTTCTACATCTAGATAATCTTCCTTTCTAGGTTCATATTCTTGTAAAATTTCTATTGCCTTATGGGATAAAAATGTTTCTTCAGAGAATATTTTATATTCTTCTGGAAATATATAATATCTAAAAACTGTTTCTTCAGGATTCTTTAATATAAAAACTTCCGTATTTTTATCCAATCTATAAGAATCTACAATATTATAACTTTCTGAAATTTTATTTATATATTTTGTATCTATAAATTTTGGTTTTATATCTCCCAATAATATTCTTCTATATATTTCTCTATTCCCAATTTGATATCCGATTAGAAATGGTTTAATATACTTATATAAAGGCAATGATTCAAATTTTATTAAAAAATTATCTATCAATGATATTAAATTTGATATTTGATTTTCTAAATCTTTATTATTTTTTAATATTGACATTAATTTTCTTTTCATTCTTCTTATAAATATATATGTACCAATTGGATCTCTCAAATACCCTTTATCCAAATAATCTATTATAGTTTTTATTTCGGAATATAATGGATTGCCAGTTAATAAATATTTATAATATTCCGATATATTATTTTTAATAGAGAGATATACATCAAGAAAACTATTTAATACTTTTATACTATCCTCATAATATTCTATATTTTCATCTTGCTCGATTACTATAGTATTTACAAATGGATCTATAGATAATATATTTAATATATATTCCATTATATTTGGATCATCTTCAATTGTAGCAATATTATTATAATTTTTAGCATTTACATATAATACTCTTTCTTTTCCATTCATTTTAATTTCATATTGTAAATTATTTAGCATATAAAGATTAATATATATTAAAATATAATAGTTTTACTATGAATGATCCAGAGACACTTAGGAGATTAAAATATTTAGAAGAGAAAATTTCAATGTTCAATAATATACTGCAAACTATAGATGTAACTACCAGAAGTTCTTTAGATGATTTCAAATTAGAGATAGAAAACATTAAGAAAGAAATAAATGATATAAAACAAGAAATAAATGATATAGAAATAAAAATAAAGGCAATAATGGATGAATTATCAAATTTTGCTACTACAGATCAATTAAAAATTATAAATTCCATTCTAGACTACATAAATCCATTTGATTTTGTTACTAAGAAGGAACTGGATAAATTAGTAAAAGAAAAAATTATGGAATATCTCGATAACCTATATAATCAAAAAGGTTAAATTTATAATATTCAATATTTTTATTAAGAATTATGAGAAGTCTACTCGGTCTATTTAGTAAGAAAGGTAATAAAGATCAGAGTGACCAACAGAATTTAGACAACCTATTTCAGGACTTTAATAGTCCAATACCACAAAATAATGGACCATTCAATCAATTTCAGCAGAGTAATAATATTAATCCAATAGCAAATAATTACCAGAATTTTTCTTTTGGTCAAACAAATCAGCAAATGCCATTACAGCAAAATATTTCAAGCCAATTTAATCAGTCATGGAACTTACCTCCACAACCAACCCCAAGTCCAAGTTTAAATCAATTTCAACCACAACAACAAGTTCAAAGTCAACCGGAATTTGGACAAAGTAATTTTTCTATAGATGATAGACTTGAACAATATATAAACAATACAATAAATGATATATTAAAAGATAAATTGAATGAAGTACATGATGAATTATCACAAATAAAAATATGGAAAGAGAAAGTAGAATATCTTATTAATAAAATGCAAGAACAAATTGATAAATTAGATAATAAAATAACCGAAATAAATAATTTAGCAACTAAAAAATTGGAAGAGTATGATAAAGGAATGCAAGAAGCAACAACAGAAATACAAGCATTACATAGATTGATAAGAACAATGATACCCGCAATATCTGAATCTACAAAAGAATTAAGAGAAACAGTAGAGGAATTAAAATCTTTAAGAGATTCAATTAGAAAACCTTAAATTTTTTAATCCTTTTTAATAAATTTTATTGATGGATAAAAGGGAAACCATAATAGTAGGGATAATACTATTAATATTATTAGCATTAGGATTTATAATTGCTCCATTGTTATATCCAATAAATAATAACCAGAACTTAAATCAGAATCAATTATATCAAATATATCAGATTGCACAATACTGTCAAGATCTATGTATATATGCAAAGTATAATTTATCTATAAGTAACTTAAGTAATACCTGTCTAGTATCAGAAAATTCTATATTATATCAATCTTGGATCTCTTATCCAAATGCATATAATTGGGGATGTGAAGTATCGGATAATAATTTGAATTTGTGCAACAATAGTAATTATATAGTATTGGACGATAATTGTTCTATAATTAATATATATTATCAAAATAGACAATTAAATATAACATGAGATATATTGATTCTCATTGTCATTTATATAAATTCAATGAGATAGAAATTAAAAGAATAATAAAAAATAAAGATATAACAATATTATCAGTCTCTGAAGATTTAGAGTCCTCATTAAAAAATTTGATTTTATCTCAATTAAACGAAAATGTAATACCAGCTATAGGAATTCATCCATGGAATATAGAAAAAGTAAATGAAAATACATTTAAAATAATAGAAGATATAATAAAGGATAATAAAATAAAAATACTTGGAGAAATTGGGTTAGATAAAAAATTTAAACCAGAAACATTTGAAAAACAGAAAGAGATTTTTGAAAGGTTCTTAAATTTAGCAAAGGAATATGATCTAAATCTAAATCTTCATACTCCAAATGCTTCAAATGACGTATATGATCTTTTAATAAAGTATGATATTAAAAAAGCATATTTTCATTGGTATAGTGGAGATGAAAAATTACTAGAAGAGATAATTGATAAAGGATATTTTATAGGAATAAATGTTGCAACAATAGTAAATGAAAAATATAGAAAATATATAGAGATTACAAATATAAAAAATATAATAACAGAATCGGATGGTCCATATAATTATAAAGGTGTTATACTTCATCCAGATATGTTAAAAGATCTTTATAAATTAATTTCTGATATAAGAAAAATAGATCTAGAAGAACTATCAAATATTATACAAAACAATTTTGCTAGGTTTATATATTAACATTTTGTTAACATGATTTAACATGAAGTTAATATTTATAAATTTTAGGATAGATATTCATTAACGTTATATTAAATATGATTAACATGACGTTAATCAATAATGTTTATAAATGTCAAAAAACCTTATAGGTATTATGAGCTACTTGCTCAATGAAAACTATTTAAAAATATTAGAATATATAGCGGATAAAAAGGAATTTACAGAAAAAGAAATAAAGAGACAATTAAAGATAAAGGAAGAAGAAATTAGGAAACTATTATATATATTAGAAGAAAATAATATAGTATATCCAATAAGCATAATAAATAATAATGGAAAATTTGATTTTAGATGGGGAAATAGAATACAAGATAAAGAAAAATTATTTAGCTTATTAATTAATAAAGAAATTAATAGAATTAATGAAGAAATTAAAAATACACCAAAAACATTATATTATTGTAATGAATGCGGAAGTGCATATAACTTTGATGAAGCATATGAAAATGATTTTATATGTAAAGAATGCGGATCATTATTGACCGAAAAGGAAAATTTTAGAATAATAGAGTTAGAAAATATAATACATAACTTACAAATATTATTAGATAAATATTCTTCAAAGGTTGCAAAGAAAGAAAAAGCATCAAGGGCAAAGGGTAAAAAATAATCTTTTATTTTTTATTTAAATTTATATTTAATGATATTTAAGGTTAAGATATATGATTTAACTGAAATATTTAAAGAAACAAAATCAAAACTAGTTAAAACAAATATAGATAATGGAGCAAAAGTATATGGAATAAAACTTGATAAAATGAAAGGAATGATTGGGTTTGAAATATTACCAAATAGAAGAATAGGAACTGAATTTTCTGATATTGCAAAAAGATTTGGATTAAAGGGAATATTGCATTCGGATGAGTTACCAAACTATGGAATATCTGAAGAGGAAGTTAAAAATGTTAAAAGAATGTTAAACTGTTCGGATGATGATGCTTTTATATTATTAATATCAAAAGATTATGAAGTAACAAAGAAGGTTTTTAGTTTAATAATAAATAGAATAAATGAATCAATTAAAAGAATACCAAAAGATACTAGACAAGCAAATGAAGATGGTACTACATCTTTTTTAAGACCACAGCCAGGTTCCGAAAGAATGTATCCCGAAACAGATCATCCCTATATATATATTAATAAAGATATAATTGAAAATAATGAGTACAATATAATAAGATATTATATAAATTATGGAGATATTAAAGAAACATTTGATATATACTATTTAAAAAAATTTGACAGAGATTTATATATTAAATTGTTAAATGAAGGTAAAACAATATTAAATTCTATTGATCCAGAATTTATTAAACAAATATTAAAATCTTTTGGATATAATGATAAACAAATTGAAAACATAATATGGAGTGAATATATATATGATATAATAAAAATATCTTTTGATTTAGATCCAAATACTGTATATTATTTATTCTTTCAAATGATTGGAGATACTGAAAATTTATTTAAAGAAAAAATAGAAAAATTTGATTTAGATTTTATATATAAAATAAAAGATTATTTAAAAGATAAAAAGATTGTAAAAAATGCAATTCCAATAATATATTATCATTATGTTAAATATAATAAAGATATTGAAGATATAATAAGAGAAAATAACTTATATAAAAGAAATAGAGAAGAATTAAAGAAAGAAATTGAAGAATATTTAAAATCGATAAATACTAATGATAAAAAAGTTATTTTTTCAAATGTATTTAGTAAATTTAAATATGTGGCAGATAGTGAAGATATAAAAAGAGTATTGGAAGAAATATTAAACATATAAAATTTTTATATATTAAATTTTTATGGAGGAATGCATATTTTGTAAAATAATAAATAAAGAAATACCATCATATATATTATATGAAGATGAATATTCTATAGCATTTCTAGATATAAATCCAATAAATAAAGGACATACATTATTTGTACCAAAAAAGCATTTTGAAAGAATATCAAATATTGATGATGAATATATAAAGAACTTCTATGTTAGTTTTACAAAGTTCCTAAAATTATTTGAAGAAAGAATGTCAAAGGATTATAATATAATAGTAAATAATGGAAAAAAAGCAGGGCAAGCAGTATTTCATGCACATATACATATAATACCACAATATAATGAAAATGGATATAAAAATATATTTAATTGGAATACGCACAAATTATCAAAAGAAGAGGCTGAAGAAATAATAAAAAAATTTACTTCTTAGACTTCTTTATATTCAATAATTCCATCATTTACTATTTTAAATTTTATAGATATCCCTTCTGGTAAATATCTATGCTTTCTTAATATTGCCTCTCTAACACCATTATCTAAAATTCTTAATTCAACCAAACACTTTGACCAATATTTTATTAAATCACCCCCAACAATTCCGATTGTATCCCTATTATCAAATAATGAATATACCTGATTTATAACTAGAACTGGTATATTATATTTCCTAGAAATTTCTGAAAATATTTGTAATTGTTTTGCAAGTTCTATATTTACTTCATTTACATTGCTATCGCCTCTTTCCAATCTATATAACATTGATATAGAATCTACAACAATTAATCCGATATCATTAGAATTCTTTTTTACATAATCATATGTTAAATATATTGCCTTTTTTTGTTCAGAAAAATTTACTGGCTTATATAATAATATATTTTTCATTGCGTTCTCAAAATCTTCTTTTGCAATTTGTTTTAATCTTTCAAGGGAAAAACCACCTTCAGTATCTATATATATTACCTTTTTTCCAAATCTAGAAACATTATAAGAAGTTATTATTGCAATATTTGTTTTTCCAGATGCAGAGGGACCATAAAATGATGTAATAATATCTGTTTCAATACCTCCATCTAATAATTTATCTATGGGATATATTCCAGTAGAAATTTTACTCATATAAAAATTTTTTTATTATTTTTTAAAAATATAACTAATACTTAATTTCAATTTCTTTTTCCCCTATCTTAATATATAGATATTTAACTTTTTTCCTAATACTATTTTTATAATTGTTTATTATAAATTCTAATGCTTTATATATATCATTTATTTTTCTCTTTGTAACTGCATATATTTTTCCATTTCTAATTATTAATTCCTCATCCTTATGCTTTTCATAAAATCTATTATAATCTTTTTCTTCCCATAATAATGGACCCTCTCTTATTTCATATTCTGGTAATTTATCTGGATAATATAATACATAACCATATAAATAATTTTCATCGAAAAAATAATAGTAATTGAAAATTTTGAATCCAATATTATTTATCCATTTTTTAATATTATTAAATAATGATAAAGCTTTGCTATTTTTTATATCTTTATTATTCGAATCTCCCTCAATTTTTAAATATATCATATTTACATTATATTTTTCAGCCAATCTTTTTATTTCATCATAATCCATATATATTTTATTAAAGAAGAATTTTTCTTTATCCTCAGATAATAAAAATATCTTAGAATAATATATAAATTCTGAAAATTTTTGTAAAGAAACTGAAGCTGCAACATTTCTATATTTATCAGTTGGATCAATTATTATTATTGGAGATTTTATTTTATCTTTAGATAAATTTTTCTTTATCTCGTTATAGTTTTTATAATATTTTTCTAAATCTATTATTACTTTTGGTCTCCAATTAGATACATTTTTTATTGTATTTTCAAAAGATCCATAATTTATTAATATTAATTCTATTGCATATCCAGAAAATCCTCTAACATAAGATTCAGCTCCATAAACATTTATATTTTTTGTAAATAATTTTAGTAATCTAACTTCATCCTTCATTTTCTCATTTAATTTACTTATTACATATTTAACATGAAATGGTGATAAATCTGTAGTATTTTTAGCTTCCTTTATATCATTTATCTTTAATATTGGGACTAATTCGAATATTAAACCTTTATAACTTACTTTAAAATAATCTCTAGAACCCCTTATCCTTATATAATCCAAATTCTCTTTCTTTAATACATTTTCAACAATATTAGATATATTTTTATCATCCTTAAATAATAAGAAAGTATCTACATCAAAATCATTTTTTATCCATGTATCCTTTGCAAAGGATCCTCCTAAAAAGGGTTCTAAATTATTTGATCTTAATATATCAAAAAATTCATTTATTATATTATATACTTTCTTTTTTTCTTCTTCAGATGGTTTTATTTTAGATAATATTTTATTATAATCTATCATATTTTAAATCTTAATATTGCACCTATTTTAAAGTTTGAAAATTGTTCCCCTTCAGGATGGTTTTTTGATATTATTTCAACTTTTGCATTTGTTTGTTTTATTAAATCCATTAATTCTTTAATTTTATCTTTATAATCTTCAGATATTAATATTGTATCTACTGCACCAATTTCTAATGCTTTTTTTACATCATCAAATCCATAAACTACAAGACCTGTACCTTTTCCAAGATGTTCAAAAAATAATTTTACTAATTCTATTTCTCTTACATATTCTGTTTTTTCTAATACATCTTTTGCCCTTTCCAATAATTCTTTTAATCCATATTCATTTGAATATGCTGTATCATATACACCTAGAACTTTTTGTTTAAGATGATATGGTAAATAATCCCCATTAACAAATTGTTCTTTAAGTAATCCAGGTCCTCCAACCAAAATACCAACCAACTTATCTAAATCTTTTTCAAAATAGTTTCTAACTTCATCTGCTAAATATTTTAACCATAAATGAACATCTTGTTCTATTAGCCTTTGAAATCTTACAGAAGATTGTCCTCCCGCTCTTATTTTACCAGGAACCCATGATTGTTTATTTTCTAATATTATTAGTTGATTACCTTTTAATACTCCTATAGAAGCTTCTCCCCTATCTAAAACAATCAATCCATATATTTGTTTTGGTAATATTAGTTCTTTTAACGGATCTAATACAAATCTAGAATCACATCTATATAATCTAATATTTAATTTGTCTGGAGGTTCTATCGCCCATAACCTAATATCGACATCTCCAGGCTTATTTGAAATATTTCCACAGAATATTACTAAACCCCTCTCAGGAAGTTTTTTTAATCCTTTTAGATAATTTATAATTTTTGCCAATGCATCCATTACATGTTGTCTGGTATTTTTATCCTTAATGTTTTGTGCAGTTGAATATTCATAACTTAAATGATCTAGAACTTTGGCTAAATCATATCCAGCTGGTATATAGTATGAAATTAGTTCTGTGGCTCTACCATTATAATTACTTAATTCTTCTATTAACATTTGTAATTCAAGTTCTTCAACATCCATTATATAGAAAATTATGAATAATTTTTAAATACCAATGTATTCTCTTATATATTTCATATCATAATCTAAGTCCAATTTTTTTGATATGTTTAATATATTGTTTAAATCTCTATTAAGAAATTCTTCAGAATATGGAGAATCAGTTGGTATCGATTGAGATACATCTATTATATATGGAACATTATTAAATATAATTATATTATATTCTGAAAAATCTCCATGAATTAATTTAGCTTTATTATATATTTTTTTATATTGATCCAATATATCAAAAAATAATCCTTCCTTATTTTCAATTGAATCATAACTATCATGTAATAATAATGGCCCTTTTTCATAACCTACATATTCCATTACTAATATATTTCCCTTATATAAGTATGGAATTGGAACTCTTACCAAATTTTTATACATTTTTCTTAAATTCATATATTCTTTTTTTACCCATGTATATATTATTCCAATCTTTGTTCTTGGAAATTTATATATTCTTGGATCTGCCTTTAAATAATTTACCTGTTCTTTATAACTTATTGACATTATTTTATATATCTTTATTGCAAATTTTCCAGATCTTACAACAATTGCTTCTTTACCTTCAGATATTAATGTTAAATCATCTTCAATATAATGATCTTTATACAATTTATCTAAATAGTATAATGTATTTTTATCAAATACCTTTCCATATACCTTCCATATTTCCCTATATTTCATATTAATATATCTATAAGACTAGTTCTTAAGCCTGGTAGAAATCCTAAATAAAATAACATTAAGTATATTACATTTCTTAGATCATCCTTTAAATAATATTTTGTATAAAGGGCAATAAATAATGTTAAAAATAGTTTTAATCCATAAAATAATAATGGATTATTATATTGAAAAATAAGGATATTTAATAACTGATGTTCAGATTGTAAATTAAAATAATATACTGAGATAATTGAAAAAATAGTTTCATAGATTTCCCCAAATATTGATAAATAGAATAATTTTTCTGTATATGATAAATAAATTAAAATAGAAAATAATAAAATGAATATTAAAGATGGTAATAAATTTATTGGCCTTCCAAAAATAAAAAATGGAATTTCCAATATTAAAATTACCAATAATATATATAGGTAATATTTTCTGTATTTATATAAAAATAGAACTGGTAAAAAAGATATTAAGATCCATAGTTCTAATAGAGGTGTAAATAATAAATATGTTTTTATTGTATAACCAAGATCAATATTTACTCTTGGAATAATAAATATTGTAGTTAAAATAATTAGATCTAATAAAAAATATCTATCAATAATTACTTTTTTATTTTTTACAAAGAGATAATAAAAAAGAATAAAACCTACAACAAATAATAATCCATATAAAAATGTATTATATATATTATATTGATATTGATATCCTATTACTGGATATATAAAATATTGATAAAAAATTTGATATAAATTCATTAACGCCTATAATATTGAAAATATTGGAGTAAATTGTTTAATAGAGCAATTATATTATCTAACTTCGTTGCAATTGTATCTAATTTTGTATTTAGCATTTGTATTAAATTATAATCAAAATTTGAATATTGATTATTATATCCATAATTTTGTGGAAAATTTGGTAAATATGCTTGAGGATTTAATTGTCCTGGAAATTGATTTTGTTGAAGTGTATTTTGACTTTGAATTGGTGGTGGAGGAGGTGGTAATAATGGCTCATTTGGATATGGACCTGGAGGATAATTTCCTGGTCCTTCTGGTGGGTAATTCATAAAATCTCCCTGTTGGTTTATACCATAATCTTCATTATCCCTTTTTCCAAAAAGATTCTTAATAAAATCCAATGCCATATAATATTATAAAATTCCTTAATATATAAAATTATTCTTCTTCCTCTTCCAAACCCTTTTCCATAAATTCTTCATAAGATATAGGTAATTCTCCCTTTTTAGATAATAATCCCCTATTCCTTAAGTATTCTCTAGCAATAATATAATATAATAAAGCTAAAGATTTTGCCCCTCTATTATTTGCCGGTATAGCAATATCTATATAACTTAAAGAATTATTTGTATCAACAAAAGCAATTGTTATTTTTCCAGTTCTATATGCATCCAATAAAGCATTTCTATCAAGTATAGGATCTGTTATTATAACAACATCAACATCCTTAAATATATCTAAGGCAGGATTTGTTAATAATCCTGGAGGATATCTCTTTGGATAAACATTTATTCCAGTATACTTATTTAACATTTGAAGTGGTTTTCTTGCAGTTTCTCTTCTTCCAACTGCTAATATTTGATATGGTTCATATCTAGATAATAATTTTGTTGATAATCTCAATCTTTCATCCAATTTTATTACATCTATAATTGCCAATCCATCAGATCTTACTCTAGCAATAAACTTTTTTGTTTGTTTATTCTTTATTTTTGTACCTATATGAACACCCGCTTTTATATATTCCTCCAAACTAACCAACCAAATATTTTCTTGTGCCATTTTATATTGCTTTCTTTCTTCCTGTTCTCCTTGAGCCATATTTACCATACTTTATTGGATATCCATGCTTTGGTAATGGAGTCATTCCACCCTTATTTCTCTTATGTTTACCTCCCAATGGATGATCTGCAGCATTTCTTGCAGTTGGTTTACTAATTGGCCAATTTCTATGATGAGCTTTTTTAAAATAATATTTATTTCCAGCTTTAACAAATGGTTTATCCGTTCTTCCACCTCCGGCAACTATTCCAAATATTGCTCTAGAATATAAATTGACCATCTTTGTTTTTCCAGATGGTAATTTTAATATTGCATATTTATCTGTTTTTTGAACTAATATACATGATGTACCAGATGTTCTTGCAATCTTTCCACCATCACCAGGAGAAATTTCTACCATACAAACACTTGATCCATCTGGAATAACCTTTAGTGGTAAAATATTTCCATTTTCTACTGGAGCATTTACACCTGCATAAATTTCTTTTCCAACATATAAACCTTCAACAGCGGGAACTAAAATTGTTTCCCCAGTTTCAAATTTTATCTTGGCAATTGGAGCATAATGAACCTTATCTTTTATTATATCTACAACAATACCTTTTACCTTATCTTTCATTTCTTTTTCATCTAAAGGTCTAAAATAAAATTCTCCTATTGAATAAAAATCTGGGACCTTATATATATTCTTTCCTTTACCTAACCTCTGTTGTAATATTGTATTTCCACCCATTTTATATTAATCCTAATTTAGATAATATATCTTGAGCCTTATATTCCTTTTCTAATGTAACATATGCCTTTTTTCTTCCTTTATAATCTATTAATGTATTTAATTTTTTTACTTTAACATTAAATAATTTTTCAACAGCCTCTTTTATATCTTTCTTTGTAGAAGACCTATTTACAATAAAAATGACCTTATTATATTTATCAAGTAAATACATATCTTTTTCTGTTAATTCAGCATAAAGTATAACATCTTTTATATCCATCTTATAATTTCATATGTATAAATTTCTTAAATCTTCTATTGCCTTTTCACTCCATATAATAAATCTACCCAATTTACCACCAGGAGCCAATTTTTCTATATTTAATTGATCTACTTTTGAAAACTCTACACCATCAATGGAAACCTTTGGTAATTGAGAATCGGAAGATAATACAAATAAAATTCCTCTATATTTTTTTATTCTCCTATTCCTCATTTTTCCCTTTCCAGCTCTTTGTTTTTTATTTTCTTTTATATATTCGATAAAGTTTATTATCTTTAATTTATTAAATAAATCTCTATATTCTTTCGCTTTCTTTAATTCTTCTAGATTAGATATAACAATTGGTAGACCAAAAGTATTAATTGATTCATTTAAATAAATAAAAGATTTTATATATCTATTTTTTATATAATCTAAATTTGAAGATGCAGAAATTGCAGATAATATTGCTAATCTTTTTTCTTTTTTATTTATTTTTTTATACCAATTTTTTTCTGGTTTTGGTGGATGAGCTCTCCTTCCCTTTACAGAACCTGGTATTACTCTAGCTATCCATATAAAATTACCAGCAATCTTTGCAAATATTGATCTAGGAACCCTTGATATACCCCTTTTATATGAAGATCTATATGTATATCTCCTCTTTGATGTCCATGCAGAAGCTTCCATACCTGCATATTTATATGAACCATATGGTACTCTATGACTTAACATATATGCTCTAAATACTTTATATACTATATCTTCTCTTATTTCATATTTAAAGTGTTCTGGTAATTCTATTTCTTTTATTTTATTACCTTCCTTATCATAAACTGGTATCATATTTTCCATGGCTATATTTTATATATAAAACATATTTAAATCTTTATAATAACTCACATTAACTATTAAGATATGTATGAACTTATTAATGATATTATAAAAAAGAGCCTTAGAAAGATTACCATAATATTTAGTATAATAATTGCATTAATAATTATAATAGGAAAATATTTACCGGTATTAAAAATATACTATCCAATTTTATATTTGTCAGCAGTTGTTTTTTCATTGGAGGTTATATTTCTAGAATATTATAAAACAAAAAAATCATTGGATAAATCCTTACTATATTATATAGCATATTTATATTCTCTCTCATTTTCTACAAGTAATATTAAAAGATTATTAGAAATTGCAATTGAAGAAAAAACAGAATTTAAGGATATAAATTATTATATGTCAAAAATTCTTTTTTTAACAAATAAATATAATTATACAATCCCAGAAGCTATAAGATATGTATTACCATATATTCCAAATAGTAATTTTAAAAGTTTTTTAGAGAGATTTGCAACTTCAATTGATATTGGCGAAGAAATATCAGAATTTTTATATAAAGAATATGAAACACAATTAGCAATATATGAAGCAAATTATGAAAAAGGTTTAGAAAATATAAGATTATTAGATGAATTTATAATATCTTTATTATCATCTTTAGGATTTGCATTTTCTTTAATATTGTTTATACCATTCTTAGTAAGTGCAAATATAATATTTTTACTAGCAGATTTTTTTATAATATTCATTGTAATTAATTTACTCATATATTATGTATCAAAATATTATATCCCTGATGATGGATTATGGTCTCATTCAAAAGAAAAACCAAAAGAATATATAACAATAAGATATTTATTTTACATTTTATCATTCTTATCTTATATATTATTTTTAGCATTATTTTTAGTATTAAAATTACAATTATTAGAGGCCTTTGCAATAGCAGTTACACCCTTAGCATATGTAAGCTATAGGATGATATTATTAGAGAGAGCATTAAAAATAAAGGAAAATCATTTTCCAGCATTCTTTAGTAGTATAATAGAATATTCAGAAATATTTGGAAGTAATCAAACAAAAATATTGGATAATGTTATTATACATGATTTTGGTTTATTAAATGAAGATATTAACAGATTAAGGAAAAGGATAAACATAACAAAAAATTATTCCGAATCTTGGAGATATTTTATAGTTGAATTGGGTAGTTCTATTGCAGAAAAAATAATAAAGGTATTTGAAAAAGTTTTATCATATAATGGAGATACAAAAAAAGCAGGAGATATGTTATATAATATATTAATAAAGATAATTGAGCTTAGATCTAGAAAATCTCAATTTATATCAAATTTAAGGGGTATTATATATGGAACATATATAGCATTTATAGCAATTTTATTCATAATTGCTCAAATATTATATTTATTAAACCAGATGTTTCAAGGTGTATCTACAGCACTTGGTTCTGCAGTAGCTCAGATAGGTATAAATATATATACATTTTCAATACCTTTATATATATTGCAGGATTATATATTTGTAATATCTATTATTGAAGCTTTTATTTTAGCAGGAGCATTGAAAAATATAGATGGAGGATCTAAACTTGGAATGTTCCTGGATGCGACAGTTATGATATGGTTAAGTGCATTATTGAATATTTTGGTATATTATTTATTTACATATGTATTTTCGGGTCTATCTTTAGTAAAGCTATAATTTATTTTTCTTTCTTTTGGTATAAAATCTTTCAATATATTATTTTTAATATAAACACTACATAAAATATCATTACCATCTTTTGCTATATAAAAACCATTTTCATAATTTTTTTCCAATTTTATATTTTCATAGAATTTATAAAAAAGGTTTTCCTTTTTTATTTCAATAATTTTATTAGAATTTATTCCAAAAATTTGTGCACCTTCTATACTAAATCTATATATATTATTTTTCTCTATTTTAATTACATATAAACCATATTTTTTTATATATTTTTCATCTAAAAAATCTGGAAAATTTTTATTAAACATATATATTTTATCTTTATTAATGAAAAATCTATATTTCTTTATTATTGACTTATCTATATTTATATTATAATATTCTTCTATTTTCTTGAATATTTCTTCTATATTCTTTTTATTTAATTCCTTCATAATTTTTCTACAGCTTCTTTTATATATGATATTTCATTTTCATTAAATCCTAGTATTTTTGCATACTCTTTTCCTATTTTTTCATTTTCTTTCATTAAAACAATTAATGTATTTATATATACTTCCCTAATTCTCTTTTTTGATGTATGGACCTTCTTTTGTAAATTTTTTGATAATTCTTCAATTTTTTCCCTTATTTCCTTATTTTGCGATAATTTTTTTACATATTGTGGCATTCTATATTTTGTAAATTTATTATATCTCTTTTCTTTTGCTAATGCAACTCCAGCATACATTAATGTTGTAAAATATTTTAATAGATCCCAATATTGTCTTCTATAAATTCTTCCATAAAATACAACTGCCAAAGATAACCAATTATAAGCTTCATATATTTCTTTTATATTTTCATATTCATTTGATATATTTTCTTCAACCCATGCTTTAATTTCCTCAGGATCCATATCTACATCTGCAAATGGTAATGTAGCACCCATTATTGTGTTTGCCTTAAACATTTGACCCAATGCTCTAAATATTGTAATCTCCCTTTCTCTATAACCTAAAACTTCTAAATCTTTCAATGTAATATGATTAGTCATTGTTGCCAATGCTTGTAGATCATTTATTGCACTTCTTAAATCTCCGGATGATCTTTCTACAAGTGCAGATAATGCATTATCATCAATTGTTATCTTTTCATTTGTACAAATTCTCTTTAATTGTCTTATTATATCGGTATTTGATAATTTTTTGAATTCAACCATATCACATGAATCTCTTAATTTCTTAAATTTTGGATCCCATGGATCATTTGCAGTCAATATTATAGGCCATCTTGATTCTTCTACTATTTTTACCAATGCTCCAATTCCACCTTTATCTTGAAATCCAGCTAGTCCATCTACTTCATCAACCAAAATTATCCTTCCTTTTTTGAAAAATGGTTTTCCCTTTATTGCTTCTCCCAATTTTTCATGTATAACCCTTGCATTTCTATTATCAGAAGCATTTAATTCTACAACTTCATAATCTAAATCATTTGCAATTGCATATATTGATGAAGTCTTTCCAACACCTGGAGGTCCATATATTAATAATGCTTTTTTACTTACATTTGGATATTTTTCAATAAAGGATTTTATTTTTCCAATAGCCTCTGATTGATTAATTATTTCATTAATATGTTTTGGTGCATATTTTTTTATCCATGGTTCAACCATTATTTATATTTTTATATCAAAATATATAGATTAATATATGTTATCTAATAGTTACTATTTGATGATAGATAGTAACGATAAATTTAAAAAATTTTTCCAACAATAATTATAGTATGATAGATACATTCTCATATCAAAACAAATCTGAGATAATAGAAGAAAGAATAAGATGGGCTAGGCAAAGAGCTAAAGAAAGTGAAAGTCCTGATATGCATGGATATGCAATAATATTAGAAGTACTGTATAATTTGGCGCGAGAGAGAGCTCCAGAAGTCTTACGACAATTAGAAAAAGTAGTAGAAAGGACAGATGCCTTTACTTATGATATTCAAAAATTATCAGCAATTAGAGACTACATTAGAGATCATATATCTCCTTCAGAACAAGAGAATACTCGCAAACAGAAGATACAATACTTAAAAGAAGGTTTAGAAAAACTATTAGACTGGGATGTAGAAGATTACCTATATGATTTGTATAAGAGTATACGTTCTGGAGATCTTATTCCATTAGATTTTGATTTCTATCTAGAAAGAGTAAGAGATTGGGCATATTTTACTGGTCATAGATTAGATTGGGAAACTAAAATAAGGTATGCACGAAAAGAAGCAGCATATGACCGTCTTAGCTCTCATATAAAATGTTTATTAAGTAATCCTGAAGGGTATATGCAACACCTGAAATCGGGCGATTTAGAAAAGTTTGTTAGAGAATTATGTAAGTCCTAGCTAGAGTTTGAGTAAATCAATTAAAAGTTGTGGAAAAAATCTGAAAAAGTATATACACAACACATATAAGAGAGAAAATTATACAAATAAGTAAAGAGCTAAGCAAAATAAAGTATCTTTTTGTTATATATTTTTTAAAATATCAAATTATATATAACGAATTTAATATAATTACTGTATAATAGTAGATAATAACAATAAACTTAAAAAATTTCTAATAATTAATTAGTTATGACGGATGGACATGATATTAAGAATGACATAATAATTAAGTATGGCCTTTCCCATATACTTTTTACTGAACTGCAGCAATGTGGAGCAGATTTCAAAAATACATTAGCAGAAGGAAATCGTCAAATATTATATATCACAATTGATGTATTTGAGAAAATGGGTACTGAAATGTTCTATAAGGCAGACAAAACACTCCGATCATCATTAGATGAATTAATGAAAGCTATAATGGAATGGAGGAAATGTAAAACACCTCCAAATGATTATGATAGTCTTATAAGATGTCTAACAGAATGCCGCCTTACAACCGGTATAGCAGGGGCTATTAATGAATACTTAAAAGAAATTAACGCTACGGACTTTGAAAAGAAAGTTTATAATTTAATCGAAGCTATAGAGCATCTATCACGTTCATATGTACTTGACGCTTTGTATGAAAGACTAAAAAATAAAACTAATGATGAAATTTATAGATCTATAGATAAACTATCTAGAAATTCTGAATCCAAAGAAGGATCAACCAACTATCTAGAAAAAACTAAAAAAGGTGTTTATGAAATTAATCATATTTTTCAAAAAGCATCTCAAGATGTTAAAGAGCCCATAAAAATTCTATTAAAAGATCCTAAAAAGAATATAAAACTATTTTATGCAATTATAGGTTTTAATTTGTATAAAAACTGAAAAATCTCAACATCTTTAGATGATCATCATTATTAGAAGACATGCATATTTTTTATTCCTAGCCTAGTCATTATTTTTATTTTAGAATATTAAAGTTACATAAAATATACTTAAGCATAATTACTATTTGATGATAGATAGTAACAATAAATTTAAAAATTTTCCAACAATAACTTTTAGTATGAGATATATATCTTCAGATAAAGACTTATATGGAAAAATAAAAGGAGAAACTCTGAAAATAGAAGAAATATTGAAAAAAATAAAGGAAAAAAGAGGGATGGACAAGCTTATCGACGAAGTTGATGATTCACAATATTTTATAGAAGAAGTATTAAAAAAAATAAAGGAAAAAGAGGGGATAGACACACCTATCGATGAAGTCGATAAGTTAAAATATTTTTATAAATACATAGTAGGGGACATACTCATAAAAATATCAACAAATGCGCCACAGACTGCAGGAAAATACGTAAGATTAGTAGAAAAATTACAGGAATTGGACATATGTAAAAGTTCTTTAATTAAAGATTGGGAAGCTCTCTACCAGTGTATGGGTGAATACTACTTTAAGATTGGCATAATAATGGGTACCCGCCGTTATATTGAATTGCATGGTGAATTCTTATCTAAACCAGGAGAACTTGAAAATTTTATTAATGGTTTGGAAACTTTAGTAGATGGTAAAGTAATAAAGGGCCTGTATAAACTCTATCAAGAAGTAAAAGAACTAAACTCAAAATATCTATTAGATGTAAATAAATATAATCATTCAGTATC
Source organism: Candidatus Nanobsidianus stetteri (assembly GCA_000387965.1). Taxonomy (GTDB): domain Archaea; phylum Nanobdellota; class Nanobdellia; order Nanobdellales; family Nanobdellaceae; genus Nanobdella; species Nanobdella stetteri. The sequence goes on from APJZ01000003.1 coordinate 64,520, forward strand.
TCAAGAAGATATAATTATAATGTCATATGAATTAGCATCTAAGTTTGTTGCGGATCTTATATTTAGCTATTTATTAGGATATATATCATTAGAAACTGCAATATAGCAACATATAGATTATATGGTGACTGTAAAACAGAAAATCAAAATGCATAAGACTTTTTGATAAAATCTTTTTTATTTAATTTTTATTTAATGACCAAATAAAGAGAAAAGTCCACTTAATATACCACCTTTACTTTCAACTATTTGGCATGGTAAAATTGCCTCATATTGATTACCATTCACAGTATAATATACTCTTACATATGCATTTAATATAATAATATTATTATTTACACTACATGCATTCATAGATCCATAACTTATATTTCCTAAATTGCATGTTGAATTTTCATAGAAATTATATACTGTTACATTTTCCAAATTTTGTTTTGCAGTAATTATGATAAGAGATGTTCCATTTGAATATTGACAATTATATGTAAAATATTCCAAATATGGTGGCAAATAAGATGTTACATAATATGTATATATTGCATATAGCACAATCAATATAAAAGCTGCTACACCAACCCAGATTACAAATTTTGGTATCTTTGATATATCCATAAAATTAATTTTGATCTACATATATATAAACATAGATATATTTATTCCCCCTATCTTCAATCTTCATATTTTTTATAATCTCTTCATATTTTTTATTATCTATATCAAATAAATCTGGATATTTATTTAATATATAATCCATTATTAATCTTTTTATCATAATATCCCCATTCTTATACATATTTTCAGAATAATATTCATCTAAAATCCCTTCTATTATATATTTTGGAATCTTAAATTCATATTCAATATTATACGGCATGTAAAATTTTACTATTTTCCAAAATATAAATGATTGCTTTATATTCTTGAATTTCAAAAATGATTATCAAAAATTATTTTCTACTTTGCAAACCTCTAAGCCCTATATATGCTAACAAAGCACCTAATTGTATTATTGGATCTGAACCTTCTAACAATCTATATTCTACTTCTCCAGCATAATATATTATATCTAATTTTTCTTTTTCTGGTATATTCATAGAATAAACTTCTTTTGATAAATATTTAATTATATCTTCTCCTGCAAGACCATATTTTATCATTAAATCAATTAATTTTTCTCTAGCCTCAACAAATTTTCCTTCATATGCTAATTTTAATACTTCCTGTAATTCTTGCGGCTTTGCTACAGAAGCAACTTCATATATTAATTCTGGGGTTATATCTTTAGAATATAAAGCTGCAGCTTGTAACATATTTATTGATTTTCTCATATCACCTTCTGAAATATAGTATATTGCTTCTAATGCATCATCACTTATATTCAAATTTTCTTTTTCAGCTATTGATCTTAATAAATCGAATACATCTTTTTTATCTAATTGTTTAAATCTAAATATAACAGTTCTAGATTGTATTGGTTCTATAATTTTTGATGAATAATTACATGCCAATATAAATCTTGTTATTGAAGAATATTCTTCCATTATTCTTCTCAAAGCTTGCTGTGCATCTCTTGTCATTGCATCTGCTTCATCCAAAAATACAATTTTAAATGGAAAATCTCCAATTGGTTTTGTTCTTGCAAATTCTTTTACTTTTTCTCTTATTACATCAATTCCCCTATCATCTGAAGCATTTAATTGTAGTACATTTTGTTCCCATTTATCTCCATATAATTCTCTTGCCAATGCCAATGCAGCAGTTGTTTTTCCAACACCAGCAGGTCCTGCAAATAATAGATGAGGCATATTTTTATTCTCTACAAATGCCTTCAATCTTTTTACTATTTCATCTTGTCCTTTTATATCATCCAATCTTTTTGGTCTATATTTTTCTGTCCATATTTCATTCTCTGGCATAAATTAATAATTTAAATTAAAACTTAAATATAATGTTATTATGGACTTTGAATATGTAAAACATAATGATCTAATAATATATTATAAGATTTATGATCTTGAATGTTATCCACCAAAGGAAGATTCCTTTTTATTAAATGACCATATAAAAGAGTTTGCTAGAGGTAAAAGAGTATTAGATATTGGATGTGGATCTGGAATTCAGGGTTTAGAGGCATATAAATATACAAAAAACGTATCTTTTTCAGATATATCTGAAGAATGTTTAAAAATATCTAAAATAAACTTTTATATAAATTATATAGATAATAATTCTGATCTTGATTATTTATATAAAAATATAGAAAAAATGAATTTACCAGTAAAATTTTATCTATCCGATTTATTTAATAATATAAATGAAAAATTTGATCTAATATTATTTAATCCTCCATATTTACCAGAAGTGAGTTATGAAGGAGTAAAGGTCAAAAGATGGGTTTCTGGAGGAAAATTTGGATATGAAACAATTGATAGATTTTTATATCAAAGTATAACTAAATTAAATAATTTTGGAGAAATATTAATAATAATGTCTTCAATAACAAATCCTCAATATATATTAAATAAATATTCAAAATTTTATGATTATAGAATAATAGATAACAAACACTTCTTCTTTGAAGATATATTTTTAATATATTTAAAGAAAAAGTTTTAGTTATGATAGCTGATGACCATGCTCATTTATTTTTATATAATAATGTAGATGAAAAAATAAGAGAAAATGTTGAAAGAAATGTAAAATATATAATCGAAAATTCTATAGATATTGAAAGTATAAATAAAGTAATTGAAGAATCTAGAAAATATGATATAATATATTATGCTTTGGGATTATATCCTGAGGAAATTGAAAAAATGAATGATAATGATATAGAAAAAGTATTCGAATTTATTGAAGAAAATAAGGATAGAAAATTTTTAGCAATTGGAGAAGTTGGATTGGATTTTTCTAATGTAGATGAAAACAAAATTAAAAAACAGAAAATATATTTTGAAAAATTTTTAGAATTAGCTGATAGATTAAAGAAACCAGTAATAATTCATGCTAGAAAAGCTGAAAAGGATGTATTAGATATATTAACAAGTTATAATAATAAAAAAGTATTACATACATTTTGGAAACCTTCTTTAGTAGATAAAGCAATTGAAATAAATTGTTATTTATCAATACCAGCAATTGTTTATAGAGATCCTGGATTTCAAAAAATTGTAAAAGATGTACCATTAGAATTTATTTTAACTGAAACAGATTCTCCATATTTGGACCCAATAGAAAAAGGTAAAGCAGTAAATAATTCATGGAAGATAATATATTCATTGAAAAAGATATCTGAAATAAAAGATATAGATGAGAAAGAGTTAGAAGAAATAATATTTAATAACTTTGTTAAAGTATATAATATAAATAATGATGAATAAATATAGGCTGAAAAGTGATGTAGAACCCGGAAACTGATAAAATGAAAATTATATCATGGAATATTAATGGATTAAAATCAATAATTCAAAAAGGTTTAATTGATTTTATTAAAAAATATAATGTGGACTTTTATCTATTTCAAGAAATAAAAACAAAAGAAATACCATTAACATTTCAATTACTTGGATATAATGTTTATTCATTTCCCGCAAAGAGAAATGGTTATAGTGGTATATTAACATTATCTAAAATAAAACCAAATAATGTAAAATATGGAATTGGAATTGAGAAATTTGATATTGAAGGGAGGGTTATAACAATGGAATATGATAAATTCTATTTAATAAATGTATATTTTCCAAATGCTGGAGTTGGGACATTAAAAAGATTAGATTTTAAATTAGAATTTGATAAAGAATTTGAAAAATATGTACTATCTTTAAATAAACCATGTATAATTTGCGGAGATTTTAATGTTGCACATAAAGATATTGATATATATGATCCAATAAATTTGAAAGGCTATGCAGGATTTACAGATCAAGAAAGGCAATGGTTTGATCATTTTTTATCTTTAGGATTTATTGATACATTTAGATATATAAAAGGAAATATAAGAAAATATAGCTGGTTTTCATATTCAATTATTGCAAGAAAGAAAAATGAAGGATGGAGACTTGATTATTGTGTAGTAAGTAAAGAATTAAAAGATAAAATTGTTAATGCAGATATATTAGATAATGTATATGGATCTGATCATGTTCCAATATTATTAGAAATAAATATATAAAAAATAAAAATCATTTTTTATCTATGGGTATAAATCTATTACCTGAAAAACCAAAAGTTGAGATAAAGAGTGAAGAATTAAGAAAAATAATAAAATATGATAACGATGGTCTACCAATATTTCCAGCATTTATTAATGGAGAATGGTATTATGGAAATGGAGAATATATAACTATTAATACTCCAATAGATTTATCACCTGTTGCAAAAGTTCCAAAAGTTCAATATGAAGTTGTAGAGAAAGAAATTGATAGATTATATAATGAAAGATTTAATGCAAAAAATTATCCAGGATATTTAAGGGTTGAAAAATTATTAAAAACTGCAGAATTATTAGAAAAGTATTCAGAAGACTTTGTAAATTTATTAATTATAAATGCTGGAAAAACAAGAAAGCAAGCTTTAGGAGAAATAGAATCTACAATTAATAGAATAAAAAATATTGAAATCGATTATAGAAAAATTGTTGGAGATTATTTACCAGGTGAATTTAGTAAAGATTATTTAGAATCTGAAGGAATTATAAAAAGAGAACCTTTAGGATTGATTTTAGCAATAGCTCCATTTAACTATCCATTATTTGATTCTGTAAATAAAATAATATTTTCATTATTACCTGGAAATGTATTAATTATTAAACCTCCATCTTTAGATCCATTACCAGTAATATTATATATTAGATTATTAGAATTAGCAGGTTTTCCAATGAAGTATATATCATTAATAACAATACCTGGAAGGGATATGAATAAAATAACACCAAATAAAAAAATATCTTCAATAATATTTACTGGATCTACAGAAACTGGAGAAGAAATAATAAAGAATTCTGGAATTAAACAATATTTAATGGAACTGGGTGGAGGGGCTCCTGCATTTGTATTAAATGATGTTGATATAAATGATGCAGCAAAAAGAGTTGCATCTGGTATTATATCATATTCTGGACAAAGGTGTGATTCTATAAAAATAATATTTGTAGAAAAAGAAATATATGATAAATTTAAAGAAAAATTAATAGAAGAAATTTCAAAGGTAAAAATAGGAGATCCTAGAGATGATAATACAACATTTGGACCAATTGCAGATCCTAAGACTGTAGATGAATTTATATATTCTTTAGAAGATGCAAAACAAAAAGGAGGAAAAATATTATATGGAGGAAATAGATTAGATAAAACATATATTGAACCTACTTTGATAGAAGTTGATAAAGAAAATGTAGATAAATTATATTTATTTAATAAGGAAGTATTCTTATCTGTAGCATTATTAGTAAAAATAGATAATATAGATGAGGGATTAAAAATTATAGAAAAAAGAAGATATGGATTAGATGCAGCAATATTTGGAAATGATATAAATAAAATTAGAAAGATAGCAGAATATTTAGAAGTTGGGGCTGTATATATTAATGATATGCCAAGACATGGAATTGGATATTATCCTTACGGAGGTAGAAAAGATTCAGGAATTGGTAAAGAAGGATTGGGTTATGGAATTGAATTTACTACAACATATAAATCAATAGTATATAATTATAAGGATAAAGGCGTTTGGAATTATAAGACATAATTTTTATTATCAATTAAATTCTGTATATGTTAAATTAAGTAAAAATACAGTCCTAGGTTAAAAGGTCAACATTATAACTTTTAAGTACAATTTAGATAAATAATTTATAATGAAAAAGATAGGTGATGTAGAATTAAGATTGGCAAAAGGACCCGTTCCACATTATAAAGAATTAAAAGAATTAGAAAGAAGTATAGTAAAAGTAATTATTGAAGAATTCGGGACAGAAGAATTAATAAAAAGATATTCAAATCCATTATGGTTTAATTCTTTAGCATGTTTACTTGGATTTGAATGGAATTATTCTGGAATGACTACTGTAACTCTAAAAGCATTAAAAGAAATATCTATAGAAGATAATCTGCCAATAATTGTTTTAGGAGGAAAGGGAAAGGATTCTAAAATAACTGAAGAGATAGAAACTAAAGATATAAAAGACAAATTAAAAGATAAGATAAAGGTTTATTATCAATAAGAAGAAAAATAAAAGAAGATAAAATTATTGTATATTTAAAGACTACAGATATTGAATATGAATCTTCAATAGTATTTTAAAATTTTTACAAAAATATTAAATGAAAGGGACCGTGGTCTAGTGGCTATGACGCCACCCTTACAAGGTGGAGGTCCGGGGTTCGAATCCCCGCGGTCCCAAAATTTATAAACAATTTTTATAAAAATTTTAAATGCCAGAAATATCATTATTAGAAAAATCTACTGATAAATATGCAGTCGATAAAGATGAGAAAATATATAAGTTAAAATTATTGATAAGAGATGTAACCCCGAATTTCTTAAATGTTTTAAGGAGAGCAATACTGGAAGAAGTAAAAACATTGGCAATTGAAGATGTTTATATTATAGAAAATAATTCTGCAATATGGGATGAAATGTTAGCACATAGATTGGGTTTGGTTGTATTAAATACTCCTGAAAATATTAAAGAAAATGAAGAAATAAAATTTTATTTAGAAAAAAATGAAAAAGGATATATATATGGTTCTGATTTAAAGACTGATAAAAAAGACGTATATGTAGTTTATCCAGAAACAATGATTGCATATATTGATGAAAATCAAAAGGTAAAATTAGAAGCTGTCGCAATACTTGGTAATGGAAAACAACATGCAAAATTTATACCTGGACATGTTTATTATTATAGAACTGGAGAATTGAAATTAGAAGGAAAATTAGATGAAAAGGAATTGGAAAATTTAAAATTGTTAGGAGTAGAAATAAAGAAAAATAAAATACAAATACCAAAAGAAAAAGAATATGATAGAACTTTTTTAGATTCAATATTTCGAAATCGGAAGTTATATTAGAACCTGCCATAAATGTTAATCCATTTTCTTCAGATAATCTAATATAATATTTATCTCTTACACATTCTATATATGTACCTTCTCTATATTCTCCTCCACTTATTTTACAAAACATCTCAAATTCTTTTTTAATCTTATTTTCCATTATATTCCCAATTGTTTTCTTACTTCTGGGCTTACTCTATCCAAACTCCATTTATTTTCAAAATCTATCTCTATTTTTGAATTATCATATATATTTAATTCTTTCAATTTTTCATCTATTTGTTCTAAAATTGCGGATATAAATGGACAAAGAGGGGAAGTAGGTAAAAATTTTATAGTATATATTCCATTTTCTTCTCTAACATCTTCTATTTCTCCTAAAGATACGATATCATATCCAAGTTCTGGATCTGTTACTTCTCTTAATTTATTTAATATATCTTCAATTTTTACCATTTCTTTGTTTTAATATATAGGAAAGCACTATATGCGGCTACAGCACCTTGTGCTGCTGATGTAACAACCTGTCTTAAATTACATATTTGTATTGTTACATCTCCTGCAGCAAGCAATCCTACAACATTTGTTTTTCCACATTGATCTACAACTATATGTCCACTTTCATCCATATTTACATTTAAACCTTTAACTATTTCAGATAATGGGACTAATCCTATTGCTACAAATAACCCATCCAATTTCATTGAACTTATTTCTCCTGTTTTTGTATCTTGTAAAACTACTTCTTCAACTTTTTCTGTTCCTTTTATTTCCTTTACAACTTTATTTAATATGAATTTAATTTTTGGATTCTTTTTTGCTTCTTCAACTTCTACAGGATCTGCCCTAAATTCATCTCTTCTATGAATTATATATACTTCCTTTGCATGTTGAGCAAGTACTTGAGCATCGTGGAATGCACTATTTCCTCCTCCAACTACTCCAACTATTTTATCTTTAAAAAGTGGAGCGTCACATTCTGCACAATATGATACTCCCTTTAAATTCTCTCCAGGAACACCCAATTTTCTTCTTTGAGAACCAGTTGCAATTATAACTGCTTTTGCAATAAATTCTTTACCTAGATTTGTAAGAACTTTAAAGTTTCCATCAGGTAATTTTTCAATTCTAGCAACACTTTCTAACAATGTTTTTGCACCATATTTTTCTGCATGTTTTTTAAACAATTTTCCCATTTCAGACCCTCTAAAGTTTTCCAATCCAGGATAGTCATCAATAATGTTTGCATCATTTAATGTTCCCCCAACATCTTTTGTTATTACTAATGTTTTTAATCTATATCTTCCACAGTATAATGCAGCAGTATAGCCTGCAGGACCTCCTCCTACTATGATAACATCCCATTCTTTATCTAAATTCTCTACATTAGATACATTACTTAATGATAAACTTATAGGCATAGAAAAAATTTGTCTAAAAATTTTTATAAATATAATCCTTGATAATTTGAGAAAATAGATATTTTAACTGCCATTTTAACACCTTTTCCTATATTTGCTAATTGATACAAATTCCAATCATTTGTTATCATCTCTATTTTATCATCTAAGTCGTGATCTTGTAATATTTCTACTGGTTTTCCTTTTATGTATTTTTCTAATTTACTATATTGAGGTCCTATATAAGAAATGTCAAAAATAGTTCCCTCTAATCTATATGAATCAAATATTTTTTTGTTATAATTTGATAAATTATTTATAATTTTTTTGTAAGAATACTTAGGAACATAAATGCTACCAATTACTTTAAATGGGTTTTCCAAATTTTCAATATTTATATATGAAGCTCCAGATATTTTAAGGATATATAGATCCGCACTTATCGCCGTTATTGGCCCATCTTCTATATTAAATAATTTATAGTTACCCAACATAAAAATCCAATATATGTTGAAATTTATAAAAATATACCTATTTAGAAGCCTTTTCTAAACTTTCTTTTATTTTATTAGCGAATATTTCCATTTCCCCAATAGCCCCCTCCCATTCTGTTAAAACATTTCCATCTTTATTTATTATTGCAATATGTGGTACACCATATACTTTAAATTTTTCAGCAAATTCTGGAAATTCATATGATTCAATCATTATTCCTCTAATATTACTTTTTACCATTGCAAATTGATGAGAATGATGTGTCATATATGGACAGTACGGACATGTTGGAGTTACAAATACATATATATCTATTGGTTCATTTATTGATGCTAGTTTCTTTGCTGTAGCTCCATCTATATCAAAATGTTCATTTGATACATGTATTATATCTTCTAAAAATATTGGAAATTCTTCTCCAGATGGTAATCCATAATATATAATTCCCGGATATTTTTTGAATACAAATATTGGACCTCTCCTATTTCCATACTTATCTATTAACAAATTTTTACTTTTCATTTCTTCCTCTACTTTTGGATCATATGCATCTAGGAATTCAAACTTTATCTTATCATTTATTTGCATTAATAGTTCTCCAATTTTCTTTGCAAAATCACTAGTTTCCTTATTATTTTTTTCATCTAAGTATACAGTTATTTCTACTGGGTTCTTCAAGTTTTTATCAAACATTTCTTTTAATGCTTTTTTGTCATCTTCACTTAAAATTTCCTCAGCCATTTAATAATATATGATATCCATTATTTTATAAATTTATCATATATTTATTAATTCATTTAATTTTCTCAAAGATCTTAATTTAAAATTATTATTAACTTTTGCTTCTTCAATTGCATTCCTTAATAATTCTGCTTCTTCTAACATTAATGTTCTTTTAACATAATATGGTTTTCCAACTTTTGTTCCATGTGCAAATGTATATATTATTGGATCTTTCCATGATAATTCACTTCCATATATTATTTTTGCGGTATATGCCAGTGCTCTTAACAATCCAGGTCCAAAACCTTTTATAAATAATAAATCTTTGAAATTTTCTACAGTCCTATTAATTTCCAATGCTTTCCAATATATTTTATCTGGTATCTTTAAATAGTAAGGTAATTCCTGATAAAATATATAATCATTGTTTTCTTTATTAATATATTTTAATATAGTATTATTTTTATTTTGATATGATTTTAATCTTATTATATATTCTTTTATTTTTTCTATTCTCTCATCATTAATTATTTCTAAAATATTCTTCCTTAATTCTTCAGATTCTTTTGATGATAAATTTAATGTTTTTGTATTTGACCCAAAACCAATTTGGGAATCATCAAAATAATTTATATTTATCCAATGAAATCTTCTGACTTTTTGTTCTTTTATTGACATTTTTTGATTTATAATAGTCATATTACTTTTTTCATCAGAAATTTCCATCTTGAATTAAATAGTTATCAACTTTTGCAGAAGTTATTGATACATCCTTTATCTTATCTTTTAATTTGTCTTTTATATCTTTAGTTTCTATCTCT
>APJZ01000004.1 GCA_000387965.1 Candidatus Nanobsidianus stetteri
TAATCAATAATTACTACTGAAGCTTTCATAAAAAGAAATATAAAATAAAGATTTAAATAATTTGTGAATAAATTATATCGAAAATAAAAGTTTTACAAATTTTTAAGTGTTTTGAATATTTAAATCTGTTATATATATTTTTCCCATATAGCGTCTTTTCAAATAATTCTTAAATAGTTTATATAAAATAATTCTTAATAGTCTTCTAATATAACTTTTATCAAATAATAATAAATATTCCATATATTCTTTTAATGATATCTTATAATTAGCATTATATAGAATGTTTAAACGAATTTTATAAATTATTATACCATCTATTTGGTTTTTACATTTTGTTTTTTCATAAATATGCTGGTAATCTTGTAATTCTAATTCTAATTTTTTTCTATCAAATTTACTACCCGATACATTTTCTTCATGTCTTCTATAATAAGTTAAAGGCTCATCTATTTTTATAATTCTTTTATTAAAATAACATACAAGAGCCTGATCAGCAACATAGCATATTTTTCTTAAATAATCTATTAATTTGTTTTTATCTTTAACATGTAGAATTATGCTACTATTATTATATTTTAAAGTTATAATTCTATTATTAATATTTAAAACTACACTACCATCTTTTCTTTCTATATATTCTAGTTTTTTTAAAGATTCATCTGTTACTATAAATTTATGAATAATTAAATATTCGTCATAGTTTTTTATTTTTTTTACAATTTCAAATATTCTACTAATCTTATTTTCAGTAAACATATCATCATCTTCCAATAAAAATATTAAATTATTTGAAGCAGCTTTTATTCCTTCAGAAAAAGTTCTTCCAACATAATGATCTGGATCATTTGGATCTAAATTTATTATTTTATGATTAGGAAAATTTTCTTTAATATAGTTATCTATTTTTTCATCTTGATAATATTTTACAACAATTACTTCAATATCATTTAAATCAATTCCTTTTTGATTTTTAATACTTTGTAATGCATCTAAAATATATTTCTTTCTTTTATAATCAATAATTACTACTGAAGCTTTCATAAAAAGAAATATAAAATAAAGATTTAAATAATTTGCGAATAAATTAAATTATCATATAATTTAAGTTTTCATCTAAAGAGTAAAAGTCAATAGATAACGATTTTTTAGCTTTTGAAATATCTAAAGAAGAATCAAAAGGTCTTTTTGCAATCCAATTTTTTACATTATCTACCTCTTTAATTATTCCATCAAGATTATATTTTTCTTTAATTTTTAATGCAAGTTCATATCTAGAAGTTCTTTCTCCGGCAATATTAATTATTCCGGTCTTCCTATATTGAATTATTTCGTTAATAGCTTCAGCAAGTTTTCTTGCAGATATTGGAGAATAATAACCTTTGAATGCGTTAACTTCTTTATTTTCTTTTAATGTTTTATAGACATAGATAGGAAAACCTTTATTCCTAAAGATTCCAGAAGTTCTTATAACTAAACTATCATCATATGATAAAGCATAAGTGTCCCCCAATAATTTTGTAAGTCCATAGTAATTTATTGGATTTGGTAAATCTTCCTCTTTATATAAACCTTTTTGTCCATCAAATACATAATCTGTACTTATTTGTATAAAATATGCCTCTATAACCCTAGCTGCTCTTACTATATGTTTTACTACTTCTGAATTAACTTTATATGCAATATCTTTTTCATTTTCACATTTATCTACATCTGTAATAGCGGCAGTATTAATTATAATATCTGGCTTTTTCTTTAATATAAAGTCTTCAACCATAGAAAAATTAGTTAAATCTAATTTATATCCATCTTTTATCTCATTTGAATTATAAACTTTAATTAAATCTCCTTGCAAGATCTTAGAAAGTTCTAGACCCAATTGTCCCGAAGCTCCAAATATTAATATTTTCATAATTAAATTGTTTAAAATTAAAAATATAAAATTTTTCTCACAATTCAAAGATTTCTGCTTTATCTAATATAGGACACTTAGAATCTTTTTCACTAACTATTATATCTTTTATAGGCCAATCTATTATTGAATAATGAATACATCTTTCATGTTGTAGTGAATATTCGTTGTTTGTTACAAAATATAATACTATTGAATCTTCAAGAGCTTGAAATCCATGAGCAAAACCAGGATGTATCCATAACATATAATGATTTTCTTCACTTAATTCTACAGAAACATATTTTCCAAATGTTTTAGAATTTTTCCTTATATCTAATGCAACATCTAATATTTTTCCTTTTATTACTGTTACTATTTTTCCCTGTTCTTTTGGAGGTATTTGATAATGTAAACCTCTAACTACTCCTTTTTTAGAATAAGATATATTAACTTGTAAAGGCTTTGGAATTCCTATTTTTTGAAAATCAGATTCTTTAAATATTTCTTTAAAATATCCTCTATTATCTGGAAATACTTTTGGCTTAATTAAGATTAATCCTAGATCTAACTTTTCAAATTCAAATGGCATTAGATAATTTTAATAGATAAATTTTTAAATAAGATTTAAATAAGACTATTTATGCAAGCAGTAATATTACATGGAGGACAAGGAACTAGATTGAGACCATTAACACATACAGGACCTAAACAATTAATAAAAATTGCTGGAAAACCAGTGTCACAATGGGTTTTAGAACAATTAAGGGATTCTGGAATAAAAGATATAATCATTATTTTAGGTAATAATAATCCAAATAGAGTAACTGAATATTATGGTGATGGTTCTAAATTTGGAGTAAAAATATATTATAGTGTTGAAGAAGAACCTCTAGGAACTGGAGGAGCTATTAAAAAAGCAATGAGATATATTGATGAAGATATATTTATTGTATTAAATGGAGATATAATCACAAATATTTCTATAAAACCTTTAATAGAAAATATAAATAAAGATGTTATTGCATCAATTACTTTAGTACAAATGAGAAGTCCATATGGAATAATTCAAATTGATAAAGAAAATTATATAACAGAATTTAAAGAAAAACCATTATTGGATTATTTAATTAATGCTGGAATCTATGTTTTTAATAAAGAAATATACGATTATTTACCAGATAAAGGAGATATTGAAGTACATACTTTTCCAGTACTTGCTAAAGAAAGAAAAATAAAAGGTGTTATTTATAAAGATATATATTGGAAATCAATAGATAGTATAAAAGATCTAGAAGAAGTTAGCAAAGTAATTGATCAAATATATTCTTTATAATAAAATAAGCTAGATTAATCTAATATAATTTTCTATTATTTTTCAAATAATGTTGGTTCATATGTCGGATAACGTTAGTTATGCGACGCAATTTCATACCGCCAAAAGACATGAAATATACTATTATTAAGTAGCCATAAAATAGATAGAATAAGGTAAAATTGTTAGACCAGTAATAAACCATAATACGCTAGATATAACTGATATGGGAATAGCTTTTTTCCAACTCACATTAAGTATATATTTATAGATAATAAAAGATAATATGTAAGCCAAAACCCCTCCTATAAAAAAAGCTACAATATTTTCCTCCATTATAGATGATAAGAAAGAAATGATAATTATTATAAAAGATATTGCTCCTGAAAACATATTAACTACTAGAGTTTCTAAAAAGGATATATTTATCTTAGAAAATTTAATAACCAAATATCCAAATATTGCAGATAAAATCAATCCAAAAATAAAATAACCTATTATACCATAAATTCCTATTCCCAACGTTCCCACTGGTGTATTTACTGTAAATACTATTGATGTCGCTGGACCTAGTATTGGTATTAAGAATGCCACATAGTAGAATATACCAGGTAAGCTTAAATTAAGGATGGACTCTATTATAGTAGCTAAAATAGAGATAACCAAAGTTGCTTTCCAACCTACCTTAAACGCTAGTTTATAAATAATTAAAACTGCTATAAAATTTATGATTGTTACAATTATAAGAGCCTTCAAAATTCCCCAAAATAAATGAGGACCAAGCTTTGAAATAAAAAGAAAAATAGTTAATCCTGAACCTGGAATTATTATAAAGGATACTATTTCTGAAAGTATAGTAGCACCTAAAACTTTTGGAAATGATAAATTTTTATTAAAATGTTTAGCAACAAAATAAATAGGTATCGCACTTATAATCCATCCCGCTACAAGAATTCCCATCATTACCGTAATTGCTATCCCAATACCTACTGCTAATAATTCTAGACTACTCATTTTATAAAATGTACTCCATAAATTTTATATCATTTTTAGCTAAGGAATATTTAACTTTTATAAAATTTATTTATTCTATTAGTATGTAGATACTATTAACATAATATTTAAAATCTTTCTAAAACATATTTTTATATGGGACTAAAAGATATATTCAGAAAAAAATTAAAAGAGGCTCATCAATTAGAAAAAGATTATTTGGATCTTGCTAATAGATATAATCTTGATTATATTACGGGAAGTGATCATTTTATAATTTTATCAAATAAACGTTTGTCAGAAGATGCTGATCGCCGAAAGAGCGATACATCTCCGTGGCCTGGGATAAAAATTCATTCTCCACTTTCAGTAAAAATGTATAATATTTTAAGGAGCTACGATTTTACACAAATGTTAAAAAATGAAGAGATAGATGGAATTAAGGTTTATCTATATGATGATCCTTCCACAAAACACAAAGAAGTAACTATTTATATATCTCTTGGCTCTATGCCAAATTTAGGAAAACTTCTAAATATTTTAGAAAAAAATGGGATATCTATACAACCAGCATTGTCTTCTTACTATCATCAAGGTTATAAAATGGTTCTTCTAAATAGAATACCTATAGATTCATATACTGGGGTATTTGTTAGATACTCGACAGATTTCACTGGAAAGATGAATATTAGAGATATAGAAAATATAAGAAACAGTATTATGTCAAATATAGATACAAAGAATATTAATAATTATATTAATCAAGTTAAAATATTACAGGATTATATAATAGGTAAGTATATAGACAAAATTGATGATCGGGTATGGAGATCTGCTGCAGATACATCAAGTCCTCGAATTGTAGCAGTACCTAGAGGTTGGTTATTAAATAATCAATATAATTTAGATGAGATACTAAGAAACTCATATACATCATTAAAAGATTTCTATTATAAATTATTGAGAAATTCGGATCCCAAAGAATTATTGAGGTACTCTTCAACCATTTATACATTTATTAAATTAGGAGAAATTGATGGAACTATAGTAGCTTATCCAGCTATAATTATATCTTATGATAAAAACAATAATCTGCTAGAAGCTTATGATATATTCAGAGCTAAGATAGTTAAATATAATTTATCTAATGAAGAAGATATTACTGCCATTAGTAGAGATCCTGAAAGTGAATTGTATGAGTTTTTAAAATATGGGACAGTAATTTCATAATATCAAAGTACCATAAAAAAGGGTTTTATCTTAAAATAATATTTTTTATAGATTATATAAGTTTTTAAAACAGAAATTTTAGCTAATATATATTGTATTATATTTATTTATTTTAATTGGTTATAAACTGCATATATATTAAATTTCTCTAATTTTTATATTTCCAGCATTCCTCTATTGGTTTTTCATGAATTTACATTGTCCATTATATTTGGTAACTTTTCTAATATGCAACTTAACATATTGGCTTTTATATTGAGTGTACTTTTAATATTTACATAATCTTTAAGTAATTTATTAACCATTTTAGTTATTTTTGTACCATCCTCTTCAGAGAAATGTTTAAATTTTTCTATTGTATCTTTTATATTTAATTTAGGAGATTCTTTGTTTTTATTTAATATATTTTCATGAGCATATATAATATCATTTGCAAAACAAAATCCTAAAGAATACGGTAAATAGAATGCCTGATTTTTTTCTTGTATAAATTTTTCACATCTTTTTGTATTTCTTTCCATAATTTTATACACTTCAGGATATTTGTATAATTCATTTTTATAGAAATATACCAAAAATTCAAAAACAGAAGCTTTCCATTCACCGTTACCAACTATACGATGGCCAATTTCATGAATCAATATTGATTCGGCATCAGCTTTTGCTATAGCCTTTTCTATATCATTATCATTTTTATATACTGGCCATAATACTTCATTACGTGATATTGTAAATAGATTACCAATAGAACTTTCATTCATACTTTTCGAAACTTTATCTGCAAAATTTTTTATATGAGATTTTATAATATAAATTGTTCCTGAATCATACCTTCCACCAATATTCTCATTTATTCTATCTTTTCCATATTTCTGTATTAATAATTCTGGAGATTCCAATATTATTAATTTTAGTCCTTCAACTTTTATACCATTCTTATTGAAATATTCTATAGCTTCTTCAAAACTCTTTTCTATAATATAATCTAAATTATATTCGTCTTCTGACATTACTATATAATAGTAGCAAAAGTTTATAAATTTTTATTATTTAAAATTTAGTACATTCAAAAATATATTTCATTATTTTTTAAACTAATAATATGCAATTTTAGTTACAGCATCTAATGTAGATAAATTTCTAACTTCTTTTATAACATCTTTTATATTTAAACATAATGATTCTTTATTTCTATCTATAATAATACTTGCATAACAATATCCTAAATCATAAGAAGCTCTTCTAAGTGCATTAATATAATCTTTTAGTAATCTTTTTGGAAAATTTCCCATAGCTGCAAAATAATCCATGGTTGCTAAGTTCCAAATATAGTTTTTACATTTTATTATATTTTCTTCTATGATTTCATATGTTTTCGAATGCTCTAGTAAATTGTACATATCAATGTAAGTTATATATTGTAAAGCAGAAACTGATAATTCCGGATTTGCCAATTCTTCTATATTAAAAATAAAATGTTCCTCTTCATGGATTTTAACATTAACAGCAATAGCTTTTGCTATATCTTTTTTTATATTTTTGCCATCTGTATATAAGGGAGCAGATGCTACATCAAATATCGGAGATCCCAATCTAATGATAGATGGTCTATTTATATTTATAAGATCCACTCTATATAACGTTTCATCTATACTCTTTTCTAATCGGTCTTTTATAATGTAAATTTCTTTTGTTTCTGGTACACCTATTGCAAGAGGTTTGCTATTTTCTATAGAATGTATAATATCTTCAAGTATCTTCTTATTTAATTCATTTATATCATCTGTATTATATATTTGCTTTAATAAATATATCTCACCTATATAAAATTCCTTAAGATTTTTTTCATTTATTATATATATATTATCATAATTAGATATTTGCTCCAATAAAATTTTATCAATTGTATTAAGCTTTTGCTTTAATTTATCTTTTTTATATGTTTTTATCATATAGTACAATTCTGATAATAATTTTGAAGATTCTAATATCCTCAGTCTTACGCCTTTAATTTCTATACCAGTCCTTTTAAGATACTCTTTAAATTCTTTATGAGCTTCTTTTATAATATCGTACAAACCATATTTATCTGTTGTCATTAATATACAGTAATAAAAAAGTTTATAATTCTTAAATTTTTATCATCTAACTTTTTTATCAAATTTAATAATTTATATAACAGCTAAAAATAATGGTAAATTGCTTTCATCTAAAATTATTACATCTTTTGGATAATTTTTATGAGCCCTTTTAGATTTAATTTCTATTTTTAAATTACTTGCAATAACATCTATCTCATAACTATTTCTATAATAATATACTTCCCCAAACCTTCTTTTTAAATGAGATTGTACAATCCATTCATATAATGCACTTTCTAGAAATTCTGTATTAGTCCATATACTTAAAGTTTTTGCCAAAAATGGATCTAATATAAAAAATTTTCTTTCTTTTCTCCAAATTATTTGTTTTTCTTTAAATAGAGCATAATCTAATATAAATAACCTTCTAAAAATTTCTATATAGTCTTCAACAGTCTTATAAGAAACCCCGACTTCATTTCCTATTGATGAAAAAGATAGAGGAGATGGAGCTTTAGATAAAATTGTGGATATAATTGCCTTGGATAATTCAAGATTTCTTCTCGATCTTAAAATTTCATTTTCTATAGAACTTATAATTTGAAGACTTGTATCTTTATAACCATTTATTGATAAAGGATATCCACCAGTTTCAATATAATTTTCAAATTCTTCAAATATTTTTGGTTCTAATCCAGATAGATTATTCATTCCTTCTAAAATGTTTTCATATTTATTTATTTTTATTCCTTTTATATTTAAATATTCTCTAAAACTTAAAGGATAAACATATATATCCTTTCCATTTCCCCTTCTACCGGGAAATAATTCTACTTCTCCCTTTAATTTTATAGAAGAAGAACCTGTAATAGTTATAACATCATCTTTAAATTTTCCTATATCTATATATAATTTAATTGTTCTCCACCAATCATTTACATATGTAATTTCATCTAAGAAGATATATGATGTTTTTATATTTCTTTTTTCTTTTATTTTTAAATAATAATCAATTACTTTTTTTAACTCTTCAAAATTTGTTAAATTTGAACAATCATAATAAAATATAGCCCAAGGATCCTTATTTTCTAATAATTTATTTATTAATAATTTTATTCCAGTTGTTTTACCAACCTGTCTGGGTCCTATAATAAAATTCAGTGAAAAAGGTTCTAAAGAAATATCTTTTAACCATTCAGGTATCCATCTCATTTTCATATTTTCCCATCTTTCTATTACTATATCCTTTTGATTAATATACCATGGGTTAAAGTAATATAATAGTTCATCATTCATATTAGAATTAATACTTCTAATATATTTATAAATCGTTAGAAGTCATACTTCTAGTAATATTTGGGTACTTTCATTCTTACATTTATAATCTACAATATTTAGAACTAAAATCATTAATAATTTTATTTGCTTTATAATAATATGTAGAATTTTTGAGATATAATAAATTCAAATAAATCTTTTTTCCATTATTAAAGTTAAATTTTAATACATAATTATCATCTCTTAAGATAAATTTTTCCATACCATTAAAAGGAAATTCTTTTATTATTTTTACAAAATATAATCAATAAAAATTTCGAAAGATACCAATATAAAGGTTAAAAATATTCAATCTTAATGAAAATTTTAGCTGAATATTATAGTAAAAAGTTTTTAAATATTATATTAAAGTTATAAAAATGGCGAACGAAGATTCTATAGGAAAAGCTCTAACTAGAGTTATTATATATTCAGTAATATTTGTAATAGCCATGGGAATAGTACAGTGGTTCTTCACAGCAGGATTACAAATATTATATAATATGACAGGAATTGGAGCAATTTTAGGATTGGAGAATTATTCAATATATGCTATTATCCTTGTATTGATTATATTTGGGTGGTTTGTAATAGTCGCAGTAGCATCAATGTTTTATGCAATATTTAAACCAAAGTATGGAGAATCTACAGCTTCTGCAATAAGAAGTTTAATAAAAATTTTAGGAATTGGTGGTCTATTTGCAGGTATTGCTGGTGCAGTTGGAGGTGGTGTTGCAGGAGTAGCATTGGGTGGTTTTATTGGTATGGTAATAGGTTTCGCAACACAGCAAATCTTAGGTCAGGCTATTGCTGGAATATTCTTATTATTAAGTAGACCGTTTGAAATCGGAGATGTTATAGATGTAGCTGGGGAAACAGATATAAAAGTACTAGATATAAATGCAATGTTTACAAAAGCATTGAGAACTGATGGAAATATAGTATTAATTCCAAACAATATGATAATTTCACAAAAGATAGTAATAAAAAAGAAAAATAATGAACAGAAATAATCTCTATATATTTTATAAATTTTTCTAAATTATTATCTAAATATTTTTCCTAAATTATATTCTAAAATTCTTCCATAATTTTCCATTTCTATAAATAACTATAATCAATATT
The DNA here is from genome assembly GCA_000387965.1 of Candidatus Nanobsidianus stetteri. Lineage (GTDB taxonomy): Archaea > Nanobdellota > Nanobdellia > Nanobdellales > Nanobdellaceae > Nanobdella > Nanobdella stetteri. The sequence continues at coordinate 9,953 of APJZ01000004.1, forward strand.
CATTTTAGAACTTATTTTTAAATTTCTAAAGATCTGAATAGAATATGGTTTCAATACCAACCTGGTTTATATATGCTTTAATAGGAGCAATATTTGCAGCTTTTTCACTACATTTGTCAAAATTGAGTTACAAAAACTAAATTCTATTACAGTAACAACCTTAAGATCAATCATTATGACAATTATTATATTTATTATATTTATATTGGAAGTTAGAAATATAAACAACCTATTTAATTTGTCTAACAAAGATTTATATTTGTAATATTAAGTGCTCTATTTGGTGCCTTTTCCTAGATCTCCTTCTTTTATGCATTAAAAATTGGAAAATCTAGTAATATTAACATAATAGATAGATTAAACTTTTTATTTACAGTTTTATCGAGTCTTATAATATTAAATGAAGAATTAATAATCCGAAAGTTATTGCTAATATATTAATATTTACTGCTTTAGTATTATCGGTTATATAAGATTTTAATAATTTTTAGTTAGAATTATAATTATTAATCATATAGTTTATTAATTCATTAACATATGGATTACTCCATAGTCCGAAAGGATCACCATTAGCTCCATTCCAATCATATATTCCAATTATATCTATACCCATTCCATGTAGCTGATTAATTATAGCTTCATAATATTTTATTGTAGCTTGATATCCTTGTTCAGAAGGACCATTCCAATATCCCAGACCTTCAGAACTTATATAACCTTCTAAATCTCCATTTCTAAATCCCAATTCACCTATGAAAAATTTAATATTATTTTCATCTGCAAATTGTTTATATTGCATAATAATGTTTATCATATATTTATTCATCGAAATATTTCCGTTATTATAAATATAATTTCCATATACTTCTAAACCAATCATATCCAATTTTATTCCATAATTATTTAACAAATAATTATATAATTCCACTATTCTTGTTGAATTTCCCATATCTACATAATAAAATAAATTTGCTTTTGGTAAATAATTTTTCATTAAAGAATAATAATATGCTAACTGCTCTATTGGAGCTTTATCAATTTCACTAAATCCAATAACAATATTTTCTCCTCCATTAGTAATATTTGATAAGTATTCTAAAAATTCTCTAATATTTTGATCATATTGTGATAAGTTTGTAATATTATCTCTATTAGTTGTAACAAACAAATTTATATAAATTGGTTTTTTATTTTTATTATTTTCATATAAATATAATATTTGATCTAAAGAATGTGTATAATTATCATTAAAAGTTACTATAACACCTTCTGTAATGGGGGAATTGCTTTGAAAATAAGAATTCAATAGTTTATAAGTTCCATTGCCAGGTCCCCATGGAACATTCCAAAATATATATTGCGGATTATTCAAATTATTTGAAATATTTTGATTTAAACTATTATTTATTCCATATTTAAAAATTAATGTTCCTAAAGTAGTTCCCACAATAAATCCAGCCAATCCAAATCCTATTAATTTCAAAAAACCTCTCCTATCTTTATCTATCATTATTTAATATAAAAAATTACAAGTTCGAAAAAAGAGAAGTACCTTGACTTTGTATTAACACTATATATGTACCATAATAATCATTTATTTCATATACTGGATATTGTTGACCTTGTTGACTCTGATAAGTACCTATCTGCTGTACATTTGCAATAGTATCTACATGCAAAATTCCTCCACTTGATGGGTTTGAATTACCTGGAGTTCCGAGAATATAATCAGCCAAGTTAATGTCATTTCCTACACTATTTACTTGCTGTCCGTCTTGATATAATATTATTACACTACCAATACCATTAATCCATTCCCAAAGACTATTTGAATATGGACCTTGATTTGAGGTTGGCATTACTACCATAGCATTTCCATTCAATAAATTCTGGAATGCATTATATACATCTTGCCAATCTCTATCCGAAATTACTATATTATAAGGTATTTGTGAATCTGGTAAAATCCACTCACCATTCTGTAGAATAGCTTGACTTAAACCTGCTCTTCCCAATACTAAATAAACTTTATAATTAGTTCCATACTGTCGATTATAAGCATTTACTGCCGATAAGATATTTCCTATGTTAATATTTCCATTCGATACATATTTAATAGGAATTTTCATTTGTAATTTTGTGTTCGTAAGATAATCATATACTGTTAGATATGCATTATTGATACCTATTTGTGCACCTGTTAATTTTAAAGGTATAAATTGTTTATTGCTATTTCCAAATAATATTTGCTCCAAACTTTGTGGTTGACTTTGTGGTTGTGTCGTCGTTGTTGTAGTTGTATTCGTTTGTGTTGTAGTTCCTGTAACTGTTTCTGTAACCGTTGTATTTGATGTATATGTTTCAGTTACTGTAATGGTTACTGTTTCTGTTGCATTTCCTTCATATATTATTTCATTAGTTTTAGGTGAAGATAAATAACCTCCTACAAATCCTCCAAGAAACCCTGCTCCTGAAATCAATAAAGCCTTTAGGAAATCTCTTCTAGTGAGCCCCATATAACAATAATATCAAAACATTTTATAAATTTTTCTATCCCAACAGTCATTTGATAATAATAAATATATCTTATACGAATATCATTTAAAAATTCTACAAAAATAACTTATCAGATATTTTCTAATATTCTTTTAATTTCTAATAATTTACTTTGTAGTAACTTATATTTATTAATTATTTCTTCCTTTTCTCTACTAATTTTATCTAAATCAGATTTTATTCTACCAATTTCTATTTGTAAACTTTTTATTGTTTCCTCTTTATTATTTATTATATTTTTTAGTTCATCCCTTTCCCCTTTTAATTTTTCAATTTCTTCTTTAAGATTTTTTACTTGATTTTTTAGTTCATCCAATTCTTTATTAGAACTATTAAATGATAAAATTAGATTTAATTGTCCTGATTTTATCTTTTCATATGTTTCTATTATAAGAGAACCTGCCTTCGTTTTTCCACTAATATGATTTCTTATAGTTTCTTCGGATCTGCCCAATTCATCTGCAATTAAACTTATTGGCATTCCTGCTTTATATCTTGCATAAGCTGCTGCTGCAATTGCCAAACTATCAATCCAGGTAGATCTTTCATTGGGGTCTTTTATTAATTCCAATATTTCTGGTCTATATAAAGTACCTATAATTAGAAATGTTTCTAATTTTTTTATATCATTCTTTCCTAATGGATTTAATGGTATACTTTTAAAATCTATATCTATTTTTTCAGATTGTGTAGAAATAGTATCTACCATAACAATATAGTTGTAAATTAACTTTTATAAATCAAATAAAAGGGATAAAATATTAATATGAAAAAATAAATATAAACTATAGAATAAAAGATATTAAAAAATTATTCCTTATCAACTTTCCAAATAGCAAACGCCAATAATATTTCTACTATATCTATTATCAATGTTATTTCAGCCAATACATTTGTAAATAAAGCATTTATATTACCTCCTCTAATATATTGAACATATCCTACGAATAATAATAATAACATTATTATCCAAAATATAATATTTGGCAAATAATATTTCTTCCAATTTAATAGGAATACTAGTCCTGATATTATAGATAATGCTACAAACATTCCTACAAATGCTCCAAATATTGGAAATACATTTACTGCTACTGCTCCTGCTACTAACATATGTACCCCAGCCCAAAAAGTTGCTAATAACATTCCAATCCAACCAATTATCTCTTTTACTTCCATCTTATAACTTTGTTATAAAGTTTTATAAAAATACTTTTTAACCCAAATCTAAAAACCTTTATTATCTAATTTAAAAATAACATGAGACTTTGGTCTTTACATCCAAAATACTTAGACAAACTTGGCCTTTTAGGTTTATGGAGAGAAGCTTTATTAGCACAAAAAGTATTGCTAGGAAAAACAAAAGGATATAGAAATCATCCACAATTAATAAGATTTAAGAAAACAGAAGATCCAATATTATATATAGGAACATATTTATATTATGTTTATTTAGAAGGAAAAAGAAGAGGATATAATTTTAATAAAGATAAAATAATTAAATATGATTTAAATTTAAAAATGCCAGTAACAATTGGTCAAATAAATTTTGAATTTCAACATTTGCTTGAAAAACTTAAAGTAAGAGATAAAGAAAAATATGAAGAAATAAAAGATGAAAAAACAATAGAACCAAATCCAATATTTTATATTATTGATGGAGATATTGAAGAATGGGAAAAAGATAAAAAAGTTTTAAATAAAAAGAAGAAATAAGTTTTTATTTTTAAAAATTATCTAAAAATAAATCATATAAATATAATAAATCAAAACCAAGATAATAAATATTATTCTTAGTTCTAATTCATCAATATATAGTAAATGTTAAATATAAAAAATATTTTATATTTATAGATTTTTTATATAGTTTAATATTTCTTTAATTGAAAAAGGCTCTCCAGAATGTTTTAATAATCTATTTTCAATTTCAATTCCCAATTCTTGTCTTATTAATTTTGATAATTGTCCAGTTAAATTATGCTCGATTGATACTATTTCTTTTGATTCTTCTAATAAATATTTGATTTCTTTTGGAAATGGAGATAGATAAGATATATGCAAATATTTCCAACCTTTTAAATATTTTAACGATTCTAATATTGGCATCTTATTTGAACCCCAAGAGACAATTAACTTATTTCCTTCCCCATATATTTGATATGGTTCGAATTCTTTTATTTCCTTTTCAATTGATTCTAATTTTTTCATTCTCTTTTCACTCATTTTTTGTCCAATTTCATGATTTTCTGTTTCTATACCAAATTCATCATGTTCATATGATGATGCTTTTACAATCGCATCAAAACCAGGTATCGCCCTTAATTGATAACCCTGATCATTTATTTTATAATTTTGATAATTCTTTGGAGGTTCTAAATCTATATATCTTGATATTTCTATATTTGGTACATATATATAATCAAAATTCATTTTTGATTCTCCTAAAAATAGATCTGACAATAATATTACTGGATTATTAAATTTATATGCGATATGGAATGCTTCAATTGTCTTTTCAAAAGCTTCTGCAGGATCTCCAGGTGCAATAACAATTCTAGGAAATTCCCCATGGCCAATATTTAATGCTTCTAATAGATCTGATTGATCTGTATGTGTTGCCATACCTGTTGAAGGTCCATATCTCTGAGCCCAGTAAATTACTAAAGGAATTTCTGACATACCTGATAAACTAATTGCCTCTGCCATTAAATCTATACCACCTCCAGAAGATCCAACCATTACTTTTGCACCCGCATAAGATGCTCCTAAAGCAATATTAATTGCACCAATTTCACTATCAGGTTGATATGTTACAATATTATATTTATCCCTTAAAGATGCTAAAATATGTAAAACTGGAGAAGCGGGAGTCATTGGATATGCAATATATATATCTAAACCGGCAGCAATTGCTCCCAATGCAACTCCTTCGGAACCAGATAAATAAAATTGTTTCTTATATATTCTTTTTTCTATATTTTCTTTACTATTAATATTTAAATCATTATAAATTATATCAATTAATTTTAATTCTTCAGGATCATTTATTCTTTTTTCAAATACATCCTTAACTATTTCTTTATCTATATTTAAATATTTAAAAAATGCTAATAAGATAATTGTATTCCCATATTTTTTATCAACATTATATTTTTTATAATAATAATCTAAATCTACATCAATTTTTTTATTATATACAACATTTTTTGGTCCAATTATTAATCCATTTTCCTTTAATTTTTTACTATGTAAATTTACGGTATTTTGATCAAATGCAATTATATAATCAAAATCTTCAAAATATGGGGCATATATTTTTTCTTTAGATATACTAATAATATTATAATTATGTCCTCCCCTAATTAAACTCATATACCATCTATAATTAAATACATTGTATCCCAATTTAATGAATACCCTTGATATTATATCTGCAGTAAAATCAATTCCCTGACCAGCCTGACCACCTATTAAAATATTTAGATCTACCATTATTTTTTAATAAACTATAGCATATTTAAGATAATATTTTACCAAATTAGTAGTAAATTATCAATATAATGTTTTTTCTAATAAATTTTCTTCCTTTATTTCTATTAATTCACCCCTTAAATCAATTGGTGTAGCATTATTAATTTTTACTTTTATTGTTTTTCCCAAAATATTTTTATCAGATTTTACTATAATTTGCTTGTATGCATAGTTTCTAGCAATCCATGTATTTTCATATTTTCCTTTTGATTCTACAATTGCATATCCCTCCCAATTTATCCATTGTTTATTTCTTTCATATGAATATTTATTAAATATAATTTTTAATTTTCTAGATCTTTCTTTTACAATATGACCTGGTAATTGTTTATATAATTTAGATGATAATGTTTTTGGTCTTGACCAATATTTTGATATATTTATTATATCAAATTTTATATTTTCAACTAATTCTAATGTTTTTCTAAAATCTTCTTCAGTTTCTGTAGGATATCCAACAATTATATCTGTTGCAATTGCTCCTTCATAATATTTTTTCCTTATTTTTTCAACCAATTCATAGAAATCTTCAATACTATATCCCCTACCCATAGTTTTTAATACATTATTCGATCCCGATTGAACTGGTATATGAAAGAATTTAAATATATTTTCATTATCATAAGATTCCAATAATTTATCAATAAATTTATTTAAAATTCCTGGATTCGCCATTCCAACCCTTACATAATATTCTCCCTTAATATCTTTTAATCCAAATAATAAATCTGCTAAATCAATATTTAAATCATAACCATACGTTGCCAGATCTGTTCCTGTAAAATATATAATTTTTAATCCTTTTAATTTTGCATCTCTTACTTCTTTATAAATATATTCTGGGGGATATGATTTTGCATTACCTCTTGCCAATTTTGTAGCACAATATAAACAATTCCATAAACATCCTTCCTGTAATATTATTGTTTTTATTGGATATTGATCTACAGAAGGTAATAGCAATTTATTTATATTTTTTCTATCAATTAGTACATCTATTTTTCCATTTAAATAATCTTCTAAAACTTTATCTACTTCGTCTATATGATCTAAACCAATCAATGGATATCCTTTAAATAGTTCGGGTTGATGTTGTACTAAACAACCTGCCAAAATTAATTTTTTATCTTTATATTTATTTATTAATTTTATTGCTTTTGATTCCGTCGGTCCTTTAACAGTACAGGTATTTATTATTAATATTTCACTTTCATCAGGATTTTCTGTATATTGATATCCTTTTTTAATTAGTATATTTTTCATTATATCTCCCTCAGCTTTATTCAATGTACATCCCAGAGTAATTATACTAAATTTCATAATCAAATTTTTTCAAAAATTTTTATATATATTCATCCAGCCTTTTATTTTTATATTTATTTAAATATTCTCTATATTTTTCTTCATTATATTTTACTTCAATAATATCTAATCTTTTAATTGGTTTTAATTTATCACAATATTTAACCACAATATAATAAAATATATATTTTGATGATACATTTAGGAAATGTGGTATAACTAAATATAAACCATTATCAGGTATTTCTTTATTTTTAACTACTAACCAAAATAGATCCTCTAATATTCTTATATTTATTCTTAAATTATTTAATTTCTTAATTTCTTCATTATCTATATCTGAAAAATCTATAAAACTCTTTATTTTTTCTCTACCAATTTTTTCCAATTGTTCTGCTTTTTCTTCAATATATACTGCATATTTTAAATATTTTTCATTTTCTTCTGGCTTAGCTATCAATAAATATATATTAATTAAAAATAGTCTGATTATTTCAAAAATTTCATCATCTATTTTTGGAAATTCATTTAATGTTTTCTCTATATATTCATAAAATATAAACAATTCAACTTTTTCTCCTTTTTTTATATAATCTTTTTCATTTATACAATATGTGTAAAAATGTTTCTTTTCAAGATCATTTTTTGGATTCATAAAATATATACATTTTTCAGAATTATTAAACATATGTCGGAAGAAATAAAATTGTTAGCAAAAATGCTAAAAGATGATCCAGATTACTTTAAAGTTCTAAATCACTTGAAGATAGCAAATTTGGATTATGCAAAAAATATATCAAAATATACAAAAATTGATATTAATAAAGTAAATAAGATATTAGAAGAATTAAAGGAAATTGGATTGGTTGAAGAAGTACATAGTAGAACAGTTAAGAGATCAAAAGCAAGGTTAAAAAAGCAATTTGAGGTTAGAATGCATCATACATATTATAAATTAACATTATTGGGAAAACAAGTATATAAATATTTAAGAGATAATAACTAATATGCCCATACTATGTTTAATAAGACATGGTGAATCATTATGGAATAAAGAAAATAGATTTACTGGATGGGTAGATGTACCATTAACAGATGAAGGAAGAGAACAGGCAAAAAAGGCTGGGGAAATATTAAAAAGTTTAGATATAAAATTTGATATTGCATATACAAGCTTATTATCAAGAGCAATTGAAACATTGGAAATTATTATAAGAACATTAGGGTATAATATTCCAGTGATAAAGGATATTAGTTTAAATGAAAGACATTATGGAGACCTACAGGGATTAAATAAGGATAAAGTTTCAGAAATATATGGAAAAGAACAGGTAAAATTATGGAGGAGAAGTTTAAAAGTAAGACCTCCAAATGGAGAAAGTTTAGAAGATACACAAAAAAGAACTATACCTTTTTTTGAAAGGGCAATAAAGGGAGATTTAGAATTAAATAAAAATGTTTTAGTTGTTGCTCATGGAAATAGTTTAAGGTCAATTGTTTCATATATTGAAAATTTAAATGAAGAACAAATATTAAATTTAGAAATTGAACCTGCAGTACCTATTTTATATGATTATGATATATATAATAAGAAGTTTTATAATAAGAGAATATTAAAAATTTAATATGCCGCGGTGCCCGAGTGGCCTAAGGGGGAGGGCTGCAGACCCTCTTCATCAGGGGTTCGAATCCCCTCCGCGGCTATTTTGTTATAAAATCTTTTCCAACATATTGCCTTAATATTCCAGGTATTAATATTCTATTATTTTTATAATCATAGTTATTTTCTATTATACATGTTAATGTTCTTTGTATTGCAGATAACGTACAATTTAATGTATGTACATAATCTAAACTATTATCTTTTCTTCTATATCTAATATTTGATCTTCTTGATTGCCAATCTGTTACATTTGATCCAGATATTAATTCTCTATATTTATTTTGTCCTGGAAACCATCCTTCAATATCATATTGTTTATAATTTCTCTTTCCCATATCCATTGATGCAATTATAACGGTTCTATATGGTATATTCAATTTTTCTAAAAATTCTTCTGCATTTCTTATTAATTCTCTATGATACTTTTCAGAATCTTCTGGTTTACAAAATATATACTGTTCAATTTTATGGAATTGATGTAACCTAAATAATCCTTTTGTATCTTTACCATGTGCACCTGCCTCTTTTCTAAAACATGGACTCCATCCAACAATTTTAATTGGTAATTGCTCTTCCTCAATAATTCTATTATAATATAATGCAGTTATTGGATGTTCAGCAGTTCCTATCAAATATAGATCTTCTCCATCAATTTTATACATCATATCTGCAAAATCGTCCAATGTTATTATTCCTTCTAATATATCTCTTTTTAACATATACGGTGGTATTGTAAATCTATAACCTTTATTTATCATGTATTTTACACCTTCTATACTTAATGATAAATCCAATAAAGATAATATACTAAATTCAAAGTAAAATCTAGAACCTGAAACTTCTCCGGCAACATCTGTATCTGCTAAATTAAATTCTTTTAATATATCATATTGATGCTTTAATTCATGATTTACCTTTTTATATACTACTATTTTATCATTATTTAGTTTACCAAAATCTAATACATCATTGAAATTTATTTCTTTAAAATCTTCTTCATCATTTAAAATTTTATTTAATTCTTCAAGTAGTTCTCTATTTTTTATATATTTTTCATATTCCTTATTATTTAATATTTCATTTAATTCAACAATTTTCCATCCAAACTTTTCAGTCTGTTCTTTAAATAAATTTATATCATATACCCTAGGAATCCCCCAGAATTTTATTGGTGCGTTTTTACTTTCATCTCCGACAGGAACATCATTTGATAATAAATTTGGAAAATTCCATAATAGATCTATTAAATTATTCTCAACATTATTAAATTCTTCCTCTTTTTTCTTTATTTCTTCATCTAAATCTTTTATATCTTCCCTTAATTTATTTAATAATTCCTCTGAAACATTTCCTTCATGTATATCATATCCAACTTCTATTGCTGTTTTAATTAAGGTATTTCTATCTATTTTCCCATTTATATATTGAACAACAGATCCATAAAACTTTGATAATAGATTTTTCTTATATCTTAATTTATCTAATTCTTTTTGTAACTCTCTTCTTTTATTATCTAACTCAATTGCTCTATCTACAATATTTTCATCTAAACCTCTTTTTCTAAATGTTTCTTTATATAATTCTATATTGTTCCTTAAAAAATCTATATCAACTGGAAGCCCCATCTGACCGATATACCATTATAAATTAATAAATTTTTATCCTTTTAAATATTTAAGATTAAAAATTTTATGCTAATAATATACGTTTATGGCTAATATGATAATATCAAATAATATAGAACAATGAAGAATAAAAAGTATGAATATGTACCTTGTTATTATTGTGGAAGAATGGTGAGATTGGATAAGGCAATTAAACTAACAATTTCGCCAAAACTAAAACCAGATGTTTCTGGAGAACAGAGTCCTACATTAATTCTATCAAGTCCGATAAAAATATATATTTGCCCTGCATGTGCAAGGTATAGGGGAATTTCTAAGAAAGATATAAAAAATAAAAATAAAGAACAAGAAATTTTGAAGAAATTGGGAATTGAAGTGTAATGGTTATTTTAGATGTATCTTTAAATGAATTATATAAACTATTAAATAAAAATTTATCTGAAGAAGAATTAAATGAATATTTGTTAAATATAAAATGCGAATTGGATGAAATTGAAGGAAATAATGCGAAAATTGAAGTAAAAGATTTTAATAGAATTGATCTATATAGTTTATCTGGAATTGCTAGAGAATTAAAGGGAATATTAAATATTGAAACTGGTATCCCAAAATTTGAAATAAGAGATTCTAATTATGATTTAATTGTTGATAAAGAAATATTGAATGTAAGACCATATATTGTTGGTGCAATTGTTAAAGATGTAAAATTAAATGAAGATAGATTAAAAGATTTAATACAATTACAAGAAAAAATATCACAATCTTTTGGAAGAAATAGGCAAAAAGTTGCAATTGGTACACATAATTTTGATCTGATTAAATTTCCTGTTTATTATAAATTAACAGATCCTGAAACAAGATTTATTCCTTTGGGATTTAATAGAGAATTATCTTTAAGAGAAATTTTAGAAAATACAGAAGCTGGTAAAAAATATTCATATATTTTAAATAAATATAATAAGTATCCAATATTAATTGATTCGAATAATAATATTATTTCATTTCCACCAATAATAAATTCAAATAAAATTGGAAGGCTAGATATTAATACAAGGAATATTTTCATAGATGTTTCTGGTACAGATTTAGAAAAAATACTATTAGCATTAAATGTAATTGTATTAGCATTAAAAGATTTCGGAGGGGAAATATATTCAATTAATGTAATATATCCGGATAAAAAAATTAAAACGCCAGAATTAAAGGTTATTAAAAAGGAAATGGATTTAAATAAAATTAAAAAATATTTGGGAATAGAATTAGATAGTAATAAAATTATTGAATATTTAAATAAAAAAAGAATGAATGCAAAAATTGAAAATAATAAATTAATCATCGAATATTTAAATTATAGGGATGATATATTATCTGAATATGATATAATTGAAGAAATATTGATTTCTTATGGATATAATAATTTAAAACCGAGGGAAATTAAAGTATATACAAAGGGAGAATTAAGTAGAGAAAGAAAGATTATGAATAATATAAGAAAGATAATGGTTAATATGGGATGTATAGAAATATACACTCCAATATTATCTAATAAGGATATAAATAGTTTATTAAATGAAGATAGAGAAATTATTGAATTAATAAATCCAGTATCCTCATCTTATAATTCAATTAGAGGATATTTATTATCATCTTTCTTACAATTATTATCTGAAAATAATGAATTAAAGTTCCCTGCGAAAATATTTGAACTAAATAGAGTTTCATATATTAAAGATAATAAAATCATTGAAGATCTAAATTTATTATATATTTATTCTGATTATGAAGTTTCTGTGAATAATTCGTTAAAAGTATTAAAAAGATTATTTAAAGAATTAAAAATTGATTTTGATATAAGAAATTCAAATCATAAATTTTTAATAGATGGAAGACAAGGAGATATATTCGTAAATAATGAAAATATTGGATGGATTGGGGAAATTGATCCAAATATATTAGAAAAATTGAGTATAAAATATCCATTAACTGGTTTTGAAATAGGTATAAAAAAATTGATGAAATATATTAAATATGATATCTGAAATAGAATATAAAGTATTATCTATATTAAACGATAATTGGAAAAATTTAGATGAGATTTCAAATGAATTAAATATTGATAAATATAAAGTGTTAAGGACTTTAGGCTTTTTAAGGGAAAAAGAATTAATAGAATTAAGAGAAGAAAAAATAAAAAGATATGAATTATCAGAAATTGGAAAAAAATATTTAAAGGAAGGATTACCTGAAAGAAGATTATTAAATTTATTAAAAGAAAAGAAAGAATTAAATTTGGAAGAATTAAATGAATATTTTAATAAAGATGAATTATCCTTCTCTTTAGGATTTTTAAGAAAAAATGGGGCAATAAAAATTGAAAATGGAAAAGTAATATATATTAGAGATATAGAAACATATGAAAGATATTTAGAAAATATTGATGAAAATACAATAAAATTATTTAAAGGAAGAAAAGGAATTATTGAAGAAAAAGAAGAAACAATTTATTATGCAAAAATAAATGATAAAGGAAAAGAAATATTAAAAAATTATAAACCAGAAGAATATATTGAAAAATATACAAAGGAAGTTATTGATAAAAAGATATATAAAAATAAAAAATTTAGACCATATGATATAAGGATAAATATTGAGGAAGAAAATATTGGAAGATATAATCCATATTTAGAATTTTTAGATAAAATAAGAGAAGAATTAATATCAATGGGATTTAAAGAAATGGATAAATATAGTATGATAGTATCACATTTTTGGGATTTAGATTCTTTATTTATACCACAAGACCATCCTGCAGGAGATATTTCAATAATGGATGCATTTTATATTAAAAATATACAATATATAGAAGATTTTCCAAAAGATTTATTTGAAAATGTTAAAAATACTCAATTAAAATATTTTAAGATATTTGATGAAAATATTTCAAAAAGAACTATGTTAATATCTCATGATACTGCTATATCTGCAAAAACATTATTAAATGCAGAAAAACCTGGTAAATATTTCTTAATAGAAAAAGTATTTAGATATGATACAATTGATGCTAAACATTTTATTGAATTTAATCAACTTGAAGGAATTGTTTTAGATGATAATTTAACATTTTTAGATTTATTGGGAATATTAAAAGAATTGGTATTAAATGTTGTAAAAGCAAAAAATGTAAAATTTTATCCGGCATATTTTCCATTTACAGAACCTTCAGTTGAAGTATATGCCGAACATCCAAAATTGGGATGGATTGAAGTTGGAGGTGCAGGTGTATTTAGAGAAGAACTATTAAGACAATTTAGTATAGATTATCCAGTATTGGCTTGGGGTCTTGGTGTTGATAGACTTGCAACAATATATTTGAATATTAATGATATAAGGGAATTGCATACTAGAAATATTAAAAAATTGCAAGAATAAATATCTTTTTATGGATAATAATCCTAATGATATAATATTAAATTTTTCAAAAGATTTAATTGAAAAAGTTGATGGATTGGTAAAATCAATTGTTTTATTTGGATCATATGCAGAAAATAGAGAAAATGAAAAGTCGGATATTGACTTATTAATAATAGTAGATGATATATATGCAAATGATCTAAATATAACAGTTCCATTTTATTTTGATAATTTAAACAAATTATTGGCAGATGAAAAATATAAAAAAATCCATGTAACAACATTGACATTATCGAAATTTTGGGAAATGATAATAAACGGAGATCCATTGGTTTTAGATATATTAAGAAAGGGTGAAGCAATAATAGATCCTGCAGGAATTTTTGGTTCTCTTAAAAAAATGCTAGAAAATGGTTTGATAAAAACATCACCAGAATATTTAGAAATAATGAAAAAAAGAGCTGAAGAAGGAATAAATTATGCTAATTTAATGTTAATAAAGGCATTTGAAAGTTTATATAATTCAGTTGTAACAATCTCTCAATATTATTTAATTAAAAATAATATAAATATATATGGTCCAGAAGATATATTAAATAAATTTGAAGAATTAAAAAGAAAAAGAAAAATTTCTTCAGAAGTTTATAATTATTATAAAGAAATTTTTGAATATATGAAGAAAATAGAACATAGAGAAATTAAGAATATTGATTTGGATTTATTAAAAGAATTTTTAGAAGAATTTGAAAAATATAAAGAAAAATTAAATATTTAAAATGGAATATAAATTAATTGGACATGGTGCAGAAGCAAAAATATATTTAATTGAAAGTGATAAAAAAGAGAATAATAAATATATATTTGAATTTAATAAGGATTTTTTAAATAAATTAGAAATTGATTCTGAAGAATTTAAAATTGAAAATGATAAAAATAAAATAGTATTAAAATATAGATATAAGAAAAAATATAGAAATGAATTAATTGATAAAGAATTTAGAAAATATAGAACTAGAGTTGAAGCAAAAATATTAGAAAAATTATATAATTATATTAATGTTCCTAAATTATTATATAAAAATGAAGAAAATGGAATTATTGTAATGGAATATATTGAAGGATATAATTTAGCGAAATATTTGGAAAAATTAAATTATGAAGAAATATTATATGAAATAGGAAAATATATAGGATTAATTCATAAAAATAAAATTGTTCATGGAGATTTAACTACTGGAAATATGATATATAATAATGGAAAAATATATTTTATTGATTTTGGATTAAGCTTCTTTTCCAATAGAATTGAAGATTATGCTGTAGATTTACATTTATTTAAAGAATTATTTGAATCAAATCACTGGAGAATTTCTGATAAATTTTCTTTAATATTAGAAGGATATAAAGAGAGTTTTCTAGAAAAATATGAAGAAGTTTTTCATAGATTAAAAGTTGTAGAATCTAGGGGTAGATATAAATCAATATTATTTTAATTCATTGATTAGCAATATTATTTAAAAATAGCTTAAATATATCAAAATTTCTTAATACTCTATGGCAACATACATATGCCCAAGATGTCATTCAACAAATATAGTACCATTATTTGCAAAAGATAATAGTTGGGTATGTTTAGATTGTGGATATCAGGGTCCTGCACAGTTGATAAATAAAGATTTAGAATATTTTTGGAACGAGTATCAGAAACTCGAAAATATAAATAAGGTTAAGGGATAAATATTTTTTATGTATGATTTCTGTTTACCAGATGATAATGAAGAAGAATTAGCAAGTGAATATTATAAAAATAGGATAAAAAATGTTGTTTTTTGTTATGAAGTCTTTGATAAAAATGATCTAAGATATTTTAAATTAAATAATATCTTGTATCATAAAAAATTAAACATATTTTATTGTGCCTTAATAAATAATGAAAATTTTAAAAAATCTTTAGAAATTGCAAATGAATTATTCTATTCTGATAAATATTATAACGATTTATTATTTATTATTGGAAGAGATTTAAATTATAATGATAAGATTTTGAGTAAATATTTTTTAAATGGATTATTTGATCCAATTAAATATGATAAAAAATATTATTTTGGAGGAATAAATTATGTAAATATTAAAAGAATAAAAGAAAATAATTTGTCTATTCTTTTTTCAATGAAGAAATTAATTAATGATATTGAAAAATTTTATACAACTAAAAAATTTTTGGAATTTGCACAAAAGAAATATTTAAATATTCTTATAGGATCTTTTGCTGAAAATAAAGATGAGGTTCCAAATAGATATCAAATATATTCTTTTTATAAAGTCTTAGGAATTTATTATAGTTTAAATTATTTAAATAAAATATTTGAGGAACAAATAATTAGGATAAGATTGGCAAAGAGAAAAGATTATTTTACAAAAGGATTTTATATAATTTCTTATCCATATCAGGATTGTAGAGAATATTAAGGTGGCCAGGGATTTTCAGATCCTGTAGAAATTGAAGGCATTACACCATTTGGAGGATATGCTCTAGCAACAACCCATTGTATGTATTGATATGAAGCAACACCACCAGTTCCTGCACCAATTTCTAATGTTGGATATTGATAAGGATTATAATTTAAATTAGAGTATGGATAGTTTCCATAATTTGAATTATATGATAAAGGATACATATCTAATAATGTTAATGGAACCCATACTTGATTAGAATTATAAATATAATATCCTGTTTGTGCATAAGATGAATTAACAATTAAATATGAATAAACAGTTCCTCCAGATGTTGAGAAAGATGTTTGATTTAATGTAATATTCGTTATCACAGATTTTAGATATGTAATACCACTTCCATATTCAAATTGTACAAATGTAGATAAATTGGATGTCGGTGTATATGTACTCACCGTAGATCCGATACTATACGCATAAATTTGCTGACTTGTATTTCCAAATAATGCTATTACATTTGCATGTCCAATACCATTATAATACCATGCCTCTTCAACAATTAATGGTATTTCTGGAATATTCCAATTATTTGGGGGTAAAATATATGTACCTTCACTAGTACCACCATTTAACATTTCAATACCATAAGAAGTCGCTGTAGGAGAAAAAGATCCTGAATAAATATATCTATTCCATCCATCAAATGTATTATTAAAATATCCATACGCTATAAATGTATAATTACCATTATCATATCCTGAAATTACCTGAGGAGAAGCACCAACATATGGATAATATTGAGAATAATAGTTTGTATTATAATTTCCAATTGCCATATAAATTACAATATTACTATTAGCAGGAATTCCATTTGGTATATTTACCCACCATACATCACAATATGTACTTCCATTAATTAATTGACCTTCATACCATGAATAAGATAATTGTCCATTATTTGAATTAAAGAACATTACATTTTGTCCATTTGGATTTATTTGATTAAATAATGTTGGATTATTTACATAAGCAAAATTTGAACCAATATTAATGCTTCCATTACATATTGCTATATCTTGCTGGAAAGGCTCTGGAGTTGGAATAGGTTGATTATTATATAGTGTTATTGGAACATAATATTGTATTGATAAATTATTAATTGGCGTACATATTTCATTGCCCAAAGATTCTAAACAAAAATATAAATCATCATTATTATATTGATAATATCCAACAATTTGCTGACCTGAATAAATTAAACTACTATTAGAAGATGTATTAAAATTATTTCCAAATGATGGTATATTATAATTATCATAATATATATTATTCAAATTAATTGGACATATATCATTATTAATTATATTTACTGATATAATACTATTATTCAATTGAGCATTTGATATATTTAAAAAGCTCACAGAAATTCCATTCAAAATTTTCTGAACACTTAAAGATTTTATTTCTCCAGCAATACATTTATAATTATTTAAATATTGAAAAATCACATTTCCTTCCAAATTATATAAATTATTTAAATAATTATCATTTATAGCAAATATATTTTGTGGATAAAATATAACATAATATGGTAAATTACCAGTTCCTTCAAATTGATTATTAAAATATGGGTTATATACTTCATACCCATTAAATATACAGTATCCAGTATTAGAAGATATTATAGAATAATTATTTATTATTTCAAATGCTACAAAATTATTTGCTGCATATGAAGGTAAGAAATTATAAACATCATCTACTACAATTACATGTGTTGAATTGAAATAATTTGGTACCTGTATAATATTATAAGAACAATTATAATAGACGGTAAATGGAATTAATGTAGATCCATACAAATTTAATATATTTTCAAATATATTGTTTCCGTATAATAATTTATATATTTCTCCATATTGGGGAAAAGTGTTTGAATAAAATTGAAATTCTTTATCTAATAAATCTAAGTTAGAAACAAAATAAAATAAAATTAATAATAATACAACGACTGAATATAAATATAATTGACTACGAGCCATATATAGAAAATCTAGAATATCCTAGGCCATAGGGATAAACTATACTACTACTATATTTATACCCGTTTGGTACCGGATTTACACTAAAATAATTCCAATAATTATATAATATTATTGGTATTAATTGATCTGAATAATAAACATTTACAGGATAGCATTGGCTAATATTGATATTTGAAGATAATATATTATCCTGATAATCCGGAGGAATTGAATAATCTATTATCAATTGAGAATATGGTTCTACAAAATTTATAGATTGTGGATTATTATATGCCTGCATATTATAATTTGGAATATTCTCATATAATATTCCTGTATTTTGATTATAGTTTTTACCATAATAAATTATTACTGGGTTATAATAATTAAAATCTTCTGAATAATATATATTTTCTAATTGATTTATTGTTAATGGTTGATTATAAAATGCAATTACATATATATTTCCTAAAAATGTACATTGAGGAGAATACATTGTTGTAGGAGTTCCTAAATATATTGTTTCATTTGGTGGATAATATAAATTTAAAGGTTGCAAAGATGGCCAACCAGGGTAAGGTACTAATTGACCATAATATATTCCACTTTGATTTATAAATCCTCCATAAAATTGTCCGTTACTACTATTATATTCCCAGAAAACAAATACCCATTGATTCATTGGTAAAGTATAATTTGGTAAGTATCCTATAGTAACACTTTCATCTATCCCTAAATAATATTGACCATTATTTGGTAAAATTATTTGTCTAAATGTAGAACCTGCATAATCATTTAATCCAGATAAATGAACTATTGCACTTACATAATTTTCTCCAGAAGCACATGAAGAAGAATAATAACTATTTATATAAATCCAAGCAACAACTGTTATTGATGTATCTCCAGATAATACAGAAGGATAATACGAAGAATTTGTTAAATTAAAATATTGATTATTATTTGTAAAAGATATAACATTAGATTGATCTAAGCATTGAGGAGAAATATATAATGTTTCCCAACTAAATGGGAATATAACATATGGTACTAATTGAGCAGGTAAATTATTCACCAATTGATAATTGTTTGTTAAATTTAAATAATTAAAATTATTATTTTCAGCTCTAAATAATATAATTATTGGTTGCGTATAACCGTTAGGTAAATTTAATGATATATTTACCATAGGAATATATCCGTTAGATGTACTAACATATGATACATTTAAATATTGGATTTGTATTGGGTATAAATCAATATTATATGCATAAAATGAATATGGATCTACAGTATAATTAATAAAATTTGTTACATTTGTTAAATTTAAATATATAGACAAATTACTAGAAGAATAACTAGATATTATTATCCCATACCAATCATCACTTGATGCAATATTTCCACATAAATTTCCTTGAGAATTATATATTAAGAAAAAGTTGTTAACTTGTCCATTTATATTTAATGAATATAATAAATTGTTTCCTAGATATGGAAATGGAAATAAAAATTCATAACATGTTGAATTATAAGTATTATAAAAGTTTAAACTATAATCTACAGTTTGTTTTAAATCATAATAATTAAAATAACCTGATAACATACTATTATATATTGAAGCTAGTACATCAAATTGATTTGTCTCTAAAAAACTTAGAAATTTATCATTATAAGTATTTGCTAGGGCGGTATACAATGTATATTTTTTATTAAATATATTTATGTAATATGAAGGATTTTGAGGAAATTGTAAATTTGTTAAGAATATTAATATTAAAGATACAACTAATATTATTTCTACTAAATAATTAAATGATCTCATATACCTATTATGAAAAAAATAAGTTTATATACCTTTTTAAGAATATGTAAAAAATGAGCATATTAATGAAAATCTTGTCTTTTATAGAAAAAAATTATAAGAAGTTTCTAATAATTTCCATATCAATATTTGTAATATTTGTTGGAATAATATTATTTAATTACTTTAAGTACGGATATATAATTAATAAATCTATTACAATTTCCGGAGGTTATGTGACATTAATTAATAATAATTATCATATAACAAATACAGAAATACAAAATGTGTTGAATCAAATGAATATAACGGATTATGTATTATATAATACACCAAATATTATTTATATTGAATCGGAAAAGCAAATTAATGAAACATTATTAATTAATTTATTAAATCAAGATTATAATATCAAACTATTGCCTACGGATATATCAATACAACAATATAGTTCTTTGGTAGGAAATCTTATATTTAATCAATTTTTATTCTTTGTAATTTTAGCAATGATACTTACAGCATTTATAATATTCATAGCATTTAGAGCTTCTAAGATTACTTTAAATATAATATCTACAATATTATTTGATGTTATTGGATTATTAGCAATATTATCTATAACAAAATATCCTATAGGAGCAAATGGATTTATTGGAATGTTAATGATTTTAGGATTTGCAATTGATAATAATGTAGTATTATCAACAAACATAGTAAAGGAAAAGGATAAACCATTTATTGAAAGAGTAAGAATGTCTTTTAGAGTTGGAATGCTAATGGAAATTATTGCATTATATACATTACTTTTATTATATTTTATAGTTCCAGAACCATCAGTTGATGAATTTGCATTTGTATTATCTGTTGCAATAATATTAGATTTATTATATTATCTTATTGGAAATATACCATTATATAAATATTTTGAAGTTAAAAAAGAACAAGAAAGTTAGACATCAACAACTATTTCTGCACTCCAATAGGTTTTCATTATTTTTGTAATATTTATATCATGTAAAGTAACTGCTTTAACTTCTTTTTTAAATCCATGTTTTTCTTTATCATATTTTTCCCCATAAACCTCAAATCTACATACCCATTTATATTTCTTGCTTTCAACTCTAACTTTTTTTAAATTTTTTACTCTTATATCTCTTACAGCAAACTTATCCTTATAAAAAACCTCTTCTAAACATATTCTAGCAACATTATATATAATTTCTAATATATTTTTTCCTTCAATTACAAATTGTTTTGATTCTTTTTTCTCAACTTTTTCATTATCATATATAATATTAAACATTCCCAATATTAATGCCTCAATTGCTCTCTTTGGTGTATTTCCATAACCAACAATCTTTATATCTGCTGTATGGTCTTCATATTCATATTCCCTCAAAACAGTCATATTAAAAATATTTTTAAATAATTTTATAAATCAGTAGACCGACAACTCATCATTTTTCAGATTTTTAGATTCTCATCATAAAAGATAAATATATTAAAATTTTTAAATAAATATATTTTATGGAAATATTGGATATAAAAATACCTGACAATGCAATAAAAGTAAATATATATTCAAGTTCCTTTAGAGATTTGGAAAAAATACCAAAGGATTATACATGTGAAGGAAAAAATATATCATTTCCAATAGTAATTGAAGAAATACCAAATAATACAAAAAGCATGTTATTATTTGTAGAAGATCCAGATGCACCTGGGGGTATATTTAGACATTGGATTGCATATATAAATAAACCAATAAAAAGTATACCTCCAGGAATTAAAAAGGAAAGAATTGTTAAAATAGATGATGTACAAATTATTCAGGGTAAAAATGATTTTGGAAAAATTGGATATGATGGTCCATGTCCTCCAAAAGGTCATGGTAAACATAGATATTATACAATAATATTATTTCTAAATAAAGAATTATATATAGACGGGTGGTTCTTTGAAGATTTTATTAGATATGTAAAGGAAGAAAATATTGTTGGATATGGATATTTTATAGGAATATATGAAAGATAATTTTTTCAATATTTTTATCATTTAAACTAATATGGAAAATGATCAAATATCAAAAGAACAAATTAATGATATAATAAAAGAATTATGGAATAAAGGATATACACCATCACAAATTGGAAGAGAGTTAAAGGAAAAATATGGTATAAAGGTTAAAGAAATATTAAACAAAAAATTGGTAAAATATGCAATAAAAGAATTAAATTTAAAGTTAGAAATACCAGAAGATCTATTATATTTATTTAAAAAAATAAATAGAATGTTGAAACATTTAGAATTACATAGAAAGGATATTGTAACAAAGAAAAAATTGGAAGAACTTGAAAGTAGGGTAAAAAGTTTAATAAAATACTATAAGAAAAATAAAAAATTACCACAAACATTCGAATATAGTAGAGATATTGCCAAGATGTATGGATATTCATGAACAATAGATTTTTATCCTATATAGAAGAAATATCTAATAGAATAAATAAGTCAATAGAAAATAATCAAAATTTTTTAATTATATCTTCATTAAATCCCGATGGTATATCTTCGTCAATATTTTTATTAAAATATTTATATGAAAAAAATTCTGAAGTTCATCTGACATTTTTAGATTATATAAGTAAAAAAGAAATTAATAATTTGTTTCTAGGTGAGAGTGGTTATGAATATGATAACATAATATTTTTAGATACTGGATCTATATTTTCAGATGATATAATAAAATTGAACAAGGATTTAAATAAAAAGATATATATAATAGATCATCATTTTTTAACAATAAAAGATATTGAATTAAATAATGTTGTAAATCTTAATCCAAATATTTTTAATTTGGATGGTTATAAAGAACTATCTACATCGAATATATTATATTATTTATATCAAAGTTTAAATCCATACGATAAAAATATTCTATATTTATCATTAATTGGAAATTTATATGATTTTAATAAACTAAATAATGAAATACTAAATGAATTAATTGATAGAGAAATATTATCAAAATATACTGGAATAAATCTTCCAGGTATATTTACAAAACCTTTATATAAAGTATTAAGCTCTCCATTTAATTTTTATATTCCAAACATTACTGGAAGTGATGAAAAGGCTTTGGAACTAGTAAAAGAATTAAATATAAAAGATAAAGGAACTGCTGGTATATTTTATAGAGATTTATTTGAAGAAGATATTAAAAAAATAGTTAGTAATATAATAAAATTAAAGTTAAAGTATAATTTACAAAGAACGGATGATTTAATAGGTGAAATATATAAAATTAATAAGAGCGAAGAAATTGGAGATTTATTAGAATTATTATATAATATTGAAGGATTAATTGAAAATAATAAAATAGAAGGGATATTATATTTCATTAAAAAGTATAATATTGATATTTTAAGAGAGTCTGAAAATAATTTAAGATTACAATTTTCAAAATTATTATATGATATAATAAATAATAATGTACAGATAAAAGATGAAAATGGGTTAAAAATAATAACAATTGAGAAAAATTATGGAAAAGGATATTTTTTATCTTTATTATTAAATCTTCTAATTAGAGAAAATATAATAAATGGAAAGGTTATTATTTTATTATATAAAGTAAATAATTTTTATAGAGGTATAATTAAGACAAATAAAGATGAAAATAAAAAATTAATAAATAATATATTGAAAAAGTTATTCGATAATAATATAATTTATTATTCTAGTTTTGACAATTTTGGTGGTTTTTTATTAGATATAAATAATTATGAGGAATTTATTAAAAAATTAAAAATAAATTTAAGACAGGAGAATATTATATAATTTTCTTTTCCTTTAATCTATAAAATCCCTTCTTTAATATTTTTCTAATTATATATCTTTTATTTAATCCACCCAATTTAATTGCAGCCTTTCTTAAACTCCCACTTTCAATTAATATATTTAATAGTTTTCTTTCCTTTTCATTCAATTTTTCATCATATTTTAATATTAATTTTGCTAATTCGATTAAATCAATCTTTTTCCCACCCCATGCAAATTCCTCAGAAGATATATTATTTATTATTTCTATAGGTTCAAATTCTATAATTGCAACCTCTCTATTTAAATCTAATCTTTTATATATTCTTTTTAAATCATTTATTAATTCTTCTTTATTATTATAACCATCCCTTTTTGCCTCTTCATCCGTTATTTGATATAGTTTTTTTGTATATATATTTTTTACCCTAAATTTTCCGATTACTTTTCCTCCAGCATGTAAAATAAAAATATCTCCAGGTTTTAAATTCCCCTTTGATAATCTTATGGTTAAATTTTTATTTCCCTTTATTATATCATCTACATATTTTCCTAAAAATTGCAAATGCTTCATTAACCTTCAATTGGCGATGGTTGTATAGATAATCCCTCTACTTTATATACAGAGGCTTTACCATACTTAAATGCCCCATATACCATAAATACTGCGATTAATACTGCAGCAATTATTATTAAAACAAATATCCCCTGTGAATTTCTATCTTCATTACCAAATTGATCTTTTAATATATTGAATGCTGTAGAAAATCCTTCTATATAAGTATATATATCCCAAATAACAGCAATACTATTATATATTGCAATAAATATATCAAAAAAGCTTTTTGTTTTTGATGCAACAATTATGCTATTTACAGTTATAACAATTCCAAACAATATTATTAAAAATCCAAATACTAAAAATGAGAATGAAAGGACTCCTAATAATGTATATATATCAATATATCCTAAATAATATGCTACAATTGATAATAATGATGCATTACCATATGCTGCACCTGCAAATGATAATATTAACGTAGAATATGCAACCATTCTTGGCCAATCACTCTCTATATTATTTAATTTCATATATTCCAAAGCTTTTCCAGCATTATATGCATTCCATATAGATATTAATATATCAAATATTACAATCAATATATATAATATATCTATACCCATAATCTTTATTCTAGAATTTATATTTAAAAATTAATATTTTAATATTTCAAGATTTTTTACTTATTATAATGATAGATATAGCAACATTGTTTCAAGCATTCTCAACAATATTTATATCTACACTTACAAATGTAGAAATTATATGGATTACATATCCAGTTTATATAACATGGTTTGCAATGGAATTCTTAGTAGAAAGAAAAGAATTTAAGTATTCACACTCATTAGCGAATAGTATTATATTTTCATGGGTTTCCATAGATTGGTTAAGGCATCTATACTTAAATAATGAACTTAGCGATTATAATAAATTACTTATAACACTATTTTTCTTATTTTTATCCCTATTTATATTAATAGCATCTATAAAAAGAAAAAAGATTGCAAAACTACTCGGAAAAACTGGATTTTTTTCTTATTTTCAGATTATGTTTACACCATTTATATATGGAGCAATAGAATTTAATTATATAAATTTTCTTTCTGTAATAATTTTCTTTCCATTAATATATATGGTAGTATATGTAATAGATAAATTGTTACCAGAATTCATTGAAGAAGAAGAGAAAAAATTTGAAGAAGAAAATGAAGAAGATATTAATAATTTTGCTGAAAGTAATTTACAATATAATCAACAAAACTATAGTAATTATTATAATTATTATAGATACAATTATGGAAACTACTATGGAAATTATTATAGATATAGAAGATAGCCCCGACCGGGATTTGAACCCGGGCCTGTGGATTACGAGTCCACCGCTCTACCGCTGAGCTATCGGGGCCTATGCTTTTAAATATTATTATATTTTTAATATTAAATGGATTTTTCAGATATAGCAAAAGAGATAAAAGATTCAAACGAAGAAATATTAATAGTAGCAGATTCTGATTTGGATGGAAAAATGGCATTAAGTTTAATGAAAATAATATTAGAAAAATTAAATAAGAAGTATATGGAGTATTTTAGAATTACTGGAGAAAATAATTTGGATCTAATAAGAATATTGGATGGAATAATATTTAATAAGAAAACAATAAATACAATAATATTTTTGGACACACCCATGGATGACAAATATTTAATTAATTTTTCCAAAAGGCATGAAAAAATAAAAATAATATATTTGGATCATCATAAAAGAAGGGTTCCAAAAATTTTACCAAACAATTTAATATATTTTGATGTGAGGGCATTATTTAATTTAGAAATATGCACAACTAGTATATCATATAGAATTGGAAAAATGATATTTGGTGATGAATTTTCAAAATATTCTTTATTAGCATCTATTGGAGCTATTGGAGATTTTATGTTGGAAAATGATAAAGAACTATTAAAAGACCTACTAAAAAATTACAAAGGATTTTATAATGGTAAATATTTTTACATTCCCTATATAATATATTTTTATTTATTTTTGATATCACATCCATATGAAATATCAAAAAATATTGATAAAGCATTAAATATTGAAGAGTTTATAAAAGAATTTGACTTAAAAAAATTGAAGAATAGAGCAATAAATTATTATGATGGATTAAAAAGTGCTAAGAAAATATATGAATCTGAAAAATTGTTAGTATTTAAAGCAAAGAAATCTTCGATTATATCTACAATTTTATCATCATTTTATCCTGAAAAAATAATATTGGTACTATCTTTAAGAGAAAAATTATTTGGAAGATTATTTAAGGGAAAACATAAAAGATATAGTATATCTTTAAGGAACCAATCTGGAAAATATGATTTAGGGATATTGATGAAAGAATTTGCAAAAAAATATGGAATAAGTGGGGGAGGACATCCGAAGGCAGCTGGTGGATTAATATATGAAAAAGATATAGAAAATTTGATAAAATTTTTAGAAGAAAAAGCAAATGGAAAGAATTAGATTTTATTTATATGCAATAAAAAGGTTAATTAAGAAAATATTGAAGAAGATTCTATAAATTTTTATAACTCAAATCTAGAATTTGTTTTAAACTAATTTTACTTTTAATATAAATAAAAAATATTTATATTATTTTTAGTGTTTTAAGTTAAAAAATCTCCAATACAATTTAAAAATATTTTTATTGATTTTTTACTTCATTTTCTAAGATTACAGAATTTAACATTTTATAACCAAAATAATTATATAAATCTCAAATTTTTCCTAACTTAAAGCTTCGTTGAAAATAAAAAGTTCGTCAAAAATACTGTTAATTATCTATACTAAAACTATTTCTATTTATAGTACCTAAAACTTTTAAAATTCCATCAACATAACCTTTTATTGGATTGTAGATTTATCATAGTTCAGTTCAAGAAAATACTAATTAGTATCGATTATTCCACAATTCGGTGCTCTTTAACTTGTTGCATCTAAATCTCTATACAAAAAATACATAGTTTTGATAAAACTTAATGCTATAATGAGAACTATTATCCATACTTTTGTATTAATTACATTACATTTATCTGATTTCATCCAATAATTTAATAACATATTACCATTAAAATCGTTAAATCCTATATCAACAAAATCAGATCTTATTTTATCTTGTAGTATCAAAGATCTCCTATTTAGATTTACTAATATTTGATAATCTGTCAAGTTGTTTTGAATTAAAATATTGTCTATGATAAAACTTATCTAATATCTATGCCAAAAATTCTTCCTATCATGAATCTAAATATTTTTTACTTTTTTCTATACTAACTGTAAGAGATCCTTTATATTTCAAATTAGATGAAGACCATAATATCGTATGATATTATTTAAATTATATGTTATTATTTATCTTGTTTGTATTATATGCATGTCGA
>APJZ01000005.1 GCA_000387965.1 Candidatus Nanobsidianus stetteri
TAAATATATACTTAATGTGAGTTGGAAAAAAGCTATTCCCATATCAGTTATATCTAGCGTATTATGGTTTATTACTGGTCTAACAATTTTACCTTATTCTATCTATTTTATGGCTACTTAATAATAGTATATTTCATGTCTTTTGGCGGTATGAAATTGCGTCGCATAACTAACGTTATCCGACGTTTTTTGTATATTTATTTTGAAATTTTAATAGAAAATTATATAGATTGACCTAGCTTATTTTACGATAAAGAATATATTTGATCAATTATTTTGCTAATTTCTTCTAGATCTTTTATACTATCTATTGATTTCCAATATATATCTTTATAAATAACACCTTTTATTTTTCTTTCTTTAGCAAGTAATGGAAAAGTATGTACTTCAATATCACCTTTATCTGGTAAATAATCGTATATTTCTTTATTAAAAACGTAAATTCCAGCATTAATTAAATAATCTAATAATGGTTTTTCTTTAAATTCTGTTATATAATTTTCTTTATCAATTTCGATTATTCCATATGGACTCATCATTTGTACTAAAGCAATTGATGCAATAACATCTTTATTTATATTTTCTATTAAAGGTTTTATAGAAATATTTGTCATTATATCTCCATTTAATACAATAAATATATCTTCATCAATATATCTCATTGCCTTTTTAATAGCTCCTCCAGTTCCTAGAGATTCTTCTTCAACACTATAATATATTTTTACTCCAAATTTAGAACCGTCGCCTATAGTTTCAAATATCTTAGATTTTAAATATCCAACAGCTAAAACTATTTCTTTTATATTTTGTTTAATTAACCATTCTATTTGCCATTGTAAAATTGGTTTATCTTTTATTTCTATTAGTGGTTTCGGTTTTTCTAAAGTTAATGGAATTAATCTTTTGCCATATCCACCCGCAAGTATTATTGCTTTTACCATAATATAATAATGTTTTTTAAATCTAAATATTTGCCGAAATATAAATATAATTTATCGAATCATAATATTTAATGGTTTGTTTTTTAGTTATAAAAGTAAAGATAAGTCTTTTAAATTTTTATTTAAATATTCTCATATGAAGAGTTTAGAGAAAATATTATTTCCTAAAAATGAAAAATCATTTAATCTTAGACAATTATTTGAGAAAACAGAAGAGATAATTCGATCCAAAATAAAAAGAATTGGGGAATATGCAGAAAAAGCTTCTGAATATGTTATAAATATAGAAAATGAAGTTAAGCACGGAGTAGAAAGTTTAGAAAAAGATATTAAAGGATATTTAGAGACAGCTAAATATGTTATACCATCGGTATTAGCATCATCAACTACGCTTGGTAGACTTGGATATATTGGTAGTACCTTATTAATTTGTGGTACGTCAAAAGGAGGAATAGGGGGAAATTGGTATAGTAAAATTCCTCCTATAGTAAGTAGTCTTTTAAGTATTGTATCACTTATTATAGGATTGTATGATTTCCATCAATATCATGAATTATCTCAAGAATTACAAGATATAAAAAATAATAATAATGTTTCATTAATAGCAATACGAGAGCAATTACAGAATATAAATGCTACATTAGCAGAATTAAAAAATAATTTAAATGATATGAACACTAATTATAATACTACAATAACAAATATACAAAGGCAATTAGAGGAGATAAATGCTACAATAATAGGATTAGAAAATAATTATCAAACATCACAGGAGCAAATACAGAATTTAATTAATCAAGTACAGACTTTAGAACAACAATTACAAGCTTTAGAAAATTATTATACTTTAGAAGGAATATTATTTGGTAACAATAATAATTCTTATGGTATTTCAGTAATACAAATTAATTCTGTTCAAATAGAAAATGAAACTGCATATGTACAAGGAACTGTAAGTTCTAGTGGAGCTAATGTAATATTAGAAATACCAGTTGATTATGTAGAAAAGGTTAATGTTAATATACAAGAATTCGTTAATGATGTACAACGAAATGGTTGGAATCCATATTTAATTATTGATAGAGTAGATTTACAATATATGACTTTATTAAATAATCAAAATGGCACATATGTAATATCTATTCAGCCTAATGAGCCAGTAAAGATTGGAATAGCAGCAACACCAGCAGATCCTTCAGCTATTTATAATGTACTAAATAACAAAAATAATTATTATATAGTAATTCAGGATAGCTATCCTGTGTATAATTCTCCTTTAGCACTATGGGGTTATAAATCTGGAAATAGTGTTGTTGTAGATTTCTCGAATAATTATCAATATAATCTAGCAGAGAATATGATAAGTATTGCAGATCAGATTATAAATAGTCCAGGCAACCAAAATCCAACAAGTAAAGGAATTATATATACTTATAGTATATTTAATGGATCTGTAAGTACATATCAGAACTATCCAGAATATATTGTAGGACAAACATATATTCCATTAATAGTATTAGAACCAGAAGAAGGTGAATCAATTATATAGATAAGGATTTTTCATAAAAATTTTTTAGGTACTTTTTATATTAAAACTTTAATTATTTTTTCCAAGGTTCATCTTCTTTAAAGAATTTATCATTTATTAATGGCTTCCACCACCATTCATTTTTAACATACCATTCATATGTTTTCTTTAAACCTTCTTTTAATGGTGTTACTTCATAAGATAAAAAAGACTAAAAAACATATTATACATTTATATATTTACATATTTCTTATTTAAAGTCATAATTTCTTCTAAAAATGTCAGAATTTTTGATTTTTGATTTTTCAGATTAATTATCCATATATTTATTTTTAATTTTTTAACTATAATTACTTCATCTAATTTATCTAATAACTATGAATGAATACTTTCTATTGAGTTTAAAAGAACTTTTTGTAATAAGCTGATATAGTTACTCAAATTAACATTTTATGAATATAATAGGTAAGTATTAATAAACTTTTTAGGCATTAGTAATAAGAGTAATTTATGAAAATATTATTTGCATTAATTAGTACGGGACTGACTGGCGGATTTAGATATATTTTTGAAGTAGCTAATGGATTAAAGGAGAGAGGTCATGATGTAAAAATAGTTGCTTTAACTGGAGATCATAGTTGGTTCAAAAATTTAAAGGTAGATGTTATTTATAAGCCATTAAACTTAAACATGTTCCGTTCAGCAGTATATAGTTTATATAAGTTTTATAGTCATATAACTCTACAAAATGTTAGGAGAACTCCTTATGGTGTTTTTCGTGCAATATCATCCAAACTGCTAGGCGTAAGACCCGATAGTATTATTGAATTAGCTGATTTAATTAAAGATTTTGATGCAGATGTTACTATTGCTACTTATTATTTAACAGCTTTCTCTGTTTGGTTTTCACAAAATAAAAATCCATTTTATTTGGTACAAGATCCTCCAGAATTAGTTGAAATAAATGAAGGGAAAGTTGGATTAAATATGTTTAAACTCTCTCTAAAACTTCCTTTCTCTTTTGTTGCAGTTTCTTCTTATGTTAAGCAATTAATACTCGATAATAATTCTACTGCTAGAGTTACTATAGCTAATCCTGGTGTTAACTTAGAAATTTTTAGACCGAAAAGCGAGCCAAAAGAAAGTAATAAGAAGAAAGTTATGGTAATATTGAGAGGTTATGAATATAAGGGTGATAAAATAAGTTTGGAGGTTTTAAAAATAGTTAATAAAAAAATACCTATTCATGCAATAATAGTTGGTAGTAAAGATCTAGTAAAAAAATATTCTAAAACTATCGGTCTAAATTTTTCTTATACTGTTTTTTCAAATATTGATGATGAAAAGCTATCCAGACTTTATTCATCCTCAGATGCTTTTCTTTATACATCTTACGCTGAAACCTTTGGTTTGCCCCCATTAGAGGCTATGGCCTGTGGAACTCCTGTAGTTATGACTGATTATAAAGGTTCTAGAGATTATGCAGTAAATGATTTTAATGCATTAATCTCCCAACCTGGTGATGTTAAATCCTTAGTAGATAATTTATTGAAAGTTCTTCAAGATGATAAACTAAGAGATAGATTGATAGAAAATGGTTTAGAGACCGCAAAAAAATTTACATGGGAAAAAACAGTAGATAATTTTGAGAAAGCATTAAAATAAATAAATTGAGTTAGGAAAAGGTATAGTAAAATTGTATTAAAAAATGGTTTACTATGGTATATATATAAGTTTTAATTATTATTCTAATTATTATAAAGTTTATTTTTATAATTTAAAATATATTTTTTCTATTTTTAATTAAAACTAAATAACTTTTGATTTATTATCATGTAAGATAAAAGGCAGATTAATAGAACATCTAAGAAAATATATAATTTCGGATGTTGTCTTTTATGTATTTTAATAAAAGAGATATAGAATATGGAATTTAGACGACTTATTGGCTTATTGTTGGAGGATTGAAAAATTTAGTAGGCGATAAATTTAATAGATGTATGATAGAAAATATTATTATATAGTCATCAGTATATTTATGAAAAACAAAAAGTAAAGATCGAATAGATAATATAATAAGTTATAAAATTCGATTAAATGCTGTATATTACAGACTATAAGATATCATTAAATGTATAAGACATTTATCAATATTTGATAAAATTACATTTAAGAAAATATATAGATGTAAATGATCGAAATGTCTAAAATTTATAAAACTTTTTATCTTCAATAAGTTAATGAAAATTGCCTTATTTAGCATATCACATTTATCTGTTAACAGAGGTTCTGAAAAATGGATAATAAAAGTTGCATCCTATTTATCTAAAAAATATGATATTAAAGTTATAACTACCAATGCTAATAAAAAATATGATTTAAATAATTTAAATTTTGATTATATAGTAATTAATTATAAGAAAAGATTTGGTTTATTACATGATATAAGTGAAATAAAAGATTATCTAAAAGATATAGACATAACATATGCATTTTATATTGGGTTTGGAACACAAATTGATATATTAAAATATTCAAAAAAAGTTGTTTTTGGACATCACATACTATTAGATGAGCCTATTCAAAGAGTTTATTATTCAATATTAGAAAATATAATTGCTAGAAAAATAAAATATTCTTATCATCATTTTTTAACTGAATATAGAGCAAATATATATAGAAAAAGGGGTTTTAAGAATATATTTGTAATTCCAAATTTTATTGAATTGGATAAATATAAACTAAAAGAAAAAAGTTATGACAAATTTAAGATAGTTTGCCCAGGTGCTGTTAGTATACAAAAGGGAATAGATATTCTGATAAAGGTCGCTGAAATTTTAAAGAAATACAATGATATAGAATTTTACATTACTGGTAATAGACCAATATATGAAAATCTACCGGCAAATGTTAAATATTTAGGAATGTTAAATGAAGAAGAATTTATTAATTTTATAAGTACAGCTAATTTAATGTTCTTACCTACAAGATATGAAACATTTTCATTTGCTGTATTAGAAAATTTAGCAGCAGGAAACCCTATAGTTGTATCAAATTTACCAGATGTAATTAGTGCATTTGGAGAATTTGAATCAATTTATTATGCCAAACTTAATAATATAAAAGATTATATTAATGGAATATTAAAATATTATCAAATATGGAAAAATAGTAAAGATAAATATGAAGAATTGTCTAAAAAAGCTAGAGAAATTGCAAGTAAATTTGATTCAAATATAATATTACCAAAGATAGAGGAGATGTTTAAGAAAGTTTATGAATCTTCATAATTATTTTTTATTATGAAGATTTTATTATTTCATCCATGGTTAAAATCAAAGGGGGGAGGAGAAAGGTTGGTTTATGAATATTTTAGGAGATCTAAACATAAAATAAAGATAATGACTTGGATTTATATTAGAGAAAAGACATATGATTTTGGAGAAAAAAATGTTATTAGCTTATATGATAAAAAATTTGAAGGAATTTTTAGACAATATTTAGTTAGAGGAGGATTATTATTTTTAGATAGATTAATAAGAAGATTTAATATTGATGATTTTGATTTATTATTAATATCTACGGCTGGTATTGCAGAATTATTATTATTTAATCAGAATTTCAATATTCCAAAAGTTTTATATTCTCATTCTATTTTAAGAGCCTCATATAAATATGATATATATTGGAATCTCAAATATAGAATTCCAAACATAGAAGTTTTACCTTATAAAGTAGCATTAAATGTTTATAATTTTTTAGAAAAAAGAATGTGGAAAAAAATAGATTTTGCAATATTTAATTCAGAACTATCCAGAAAAAGAGCTTTAGATAAAAATCTTATAGATATAAATAAAACAGATGTCATATATCCAGGTGTAGATATTCAAAATATATATAACGATAATCCAGAGGATTATTTTCTATATGTTGCCAGATTTGCATTACCAAAAAGACAACATATATTAGTTAAATCATTTGCAAAGTTTATTAAAAAATATCCAGAATATAAATTATATTTGGTTGGAGGTATTGAAAATAATAAATATTATTTAAAAATATTGAGATTAATCAAAGAATATAATTTACAAAGTAATGTTAAAATATTCATAAATGTATCCGATGAAAAATTAAGAGAACTATATGCAAAATCTTTGGCATGTGCGTATATACCATATATGGAAGATTATGGTATTGTACCTTTTGAGGCTATGAGTGCAGGTAAATATTTAATTAATGTTTATCCAGCAGGTAGCTATGAATTATTAAAAAATGCTCCTGGAATTTATTGGATAAAAGAAAAATTTTATGAGGAATCAATGACTGATGAAATATATAAAGCATTAGAATATTTTGTAAAAAATAAAGATGAATTATTAGAAAAAGGAAAAGAAAATAGAAATTATATAAAGAATATTGATATATCTTGGGATTCTTTTACTAAAAAATTAGATAATAAACTTAAAGATATTTTAGAAAAATATAAATAATTGATAATTAATTTTTAATAATATAATAATACTTTTATATATTTAAAAATTTTTTAAAAATTATATAATGATGAATAAAATAAAAAAGATATTAATTGCACCTAAAGCAGTATATAATTCAAGAAAATTAATTAAGAATTTATCTTTAAGTTTATATCAATATTTAATTTTAAGAAAACAAAATATTGAATTAAAATTAAGAAATGGAGAAACCATAAAAGTATCTAGATCCCTTTACCCCGGAATAATATACTATTACTATCTTGGATATATCAAAAATATAAATAAAGATGATATATATTTTAAAGTAGATAATAAAACTTTTCAAGTACCTCTTAAAGAAATCGAATTTACAAAATTTTTGCGTATGGTTAGCTTAGGTTGGTTATATTATAAGAATTATTGGGAGAAAAATAATATAAAATTCAAGCATGTATATCTTCAAACATACGAAGTTTTCGAAGAAGAAAATTATAAATTTCTTAACGTAGAAGATAAAAATATATTAGATATAGGCGCCTTTGTTGGGGATTCGGCAATATATTTTATCTTAAAAGGGGCTAAAAAAGTATATGCGGTTGAACCCCATCCGGATGCTTATAATGAAATGCTAGACAATATTAAATTAAATAATATGGAAGATAAGATTATTCCAATAAATATGGGAATAAATTATGAAAAAGATTATGTATCAATTAATATTGTGGATATAAATAATGTGGGAGGTTCTTTTTTTAATTCAAATAATACAGGCATTAAAATTCCTGCAGGTAAATTAAGTGATATTATTGATAAATATAATATAGATGCTCAAGTATTAAAAATGGACTGTGAAGGATGCGAATATGATATAATTTTAAAAGATTATGATACTATAAGAGAATTTGATGAAATAGGATTTGAATATCATGCTTATAATACTAAAATACCTGTTAGTAAATTATTAGAAAAATTAAATAAAGATTTTGAATGTAAATTTATTAAAGGAGGAATAAATGAAAAAATAGGAATATTACATTGTATAAGAAAGAAATAGTATCATGCAGACTAATATTTTCTTTTAAATAAAAAATTTATATATTTAATTTTACTATTTCTTCAAATATTTTATTAACATCTATATTTTTATCATAAGAATCTATTACAACTCTGTATAATGGTTCTGTTTCTGAATATCTTACTAATATTCTTAAGTTATCTTTTAATAATTCAATACCATCTAAATCTCCATTTAAATCATTTAATATAAATCCATTATTTTTTCCATATTCTTTTACTTTATCAATTAAATTCGGATTATTTCTTGGTATATCTTTTTCTAACCATGTAAATTCTGGAATATTTAGATTGTTTATATCTATACCTTTTTTCATATATTTTAATAACATCAATGCACCAAATAATGCATCATCAATATAATCATTTTCGGCAAAATAAATATGACCGGTATATTCAATACATAAATATGCTCTATTTTGTTGACCTGCAAATTTAATAAATGTATGACCAGGTCTCTTTATAATTACTTTTCCTCCTTTTTCTTCAACTAATTTTCTTAAATAAATTGGTAAAGATATTTCTAATACATATGTCCTATCTTTTTTAATAAAAGGTATTAGATATTTATCCATTCTAATTCTGTTTCCATACTTATCTACTACACCTAATCTATCTCCATCTGAATCAAACATAAATCCAATATCAAGATCTTTTCTATTTTTCATTAGTTCTTGTAAAGGTTTAATATTTTCATCTTTTGAAGGATCTGGTCCATGACCAGGAAAAGTTCCATCTATATTATCATTAATTGCTACAACCTCATTTCCCAAATCTGTTAATACATCTTTCATTAAAGTTAATACAGAATTTGAAGGATCATAACCAACCTTAAATCCACTTACTCCTTTAAATTTCTCTTTTAAATGCTTTTTATAAATATCTCTTGCTCCTTCAACAATTTCTAGCATTCCTTCTTTTTGAGTAGGTTTTACATTTTCATATGTTAATTTTTCAATTTTATCAATTTCTTCTTTTGGTAAATCATTTCCATTACTATTAATTGGTTTTATCCCATTATATTGTGGAGGATTATGAGATGCAGTTATCATTAATACTGGAATATTGTATACTTTTGCTAAATAATGTGCTTCTGGTGTAGATCCAATTCCAAAATCTAATACATCATGTGTATAAACTAACGTCTCTGCCAAAATATCTCTTATTCTTGGAGAAGATAATCTTATATCCCTTACAATTCCTATTGATTCATAATTATTAAAATATCTCCCCAATGCATATCCAATTTTATATAATAGTTCATCTGTTAAGTCTTGTCCATAAATACCTCTAATGTCATATAATTTAAATACTCCGCTCATTATTAACTTTAAAACTTTTGATATTTAAATATCTTACCAACCATATAAATTTATGATAATATATCAAAAATTAAAACATAATTTTCAGTTTTTTTGTAATTAAAAGTTTCAAAAATGTTGATTTTTATATGTCTTTTATGAAGAAAACAAAAATTGTTGCTACAATAGGTCCAAGTAGTATAGATAAGATAAAAGAATTAGATAAGTATGTAGATGTATATAGGATAAATTTTTCACATGGAGATAAAAAGAGTCATGAAGAATATTTTAAAATAATTAGAGAAAATAGCGAAAAACCTATTTTAGTAGATTTACCAGGGCCAAAGCTAAGGATAGGAAATCTAAAAGAAAAAATATTATTAAAACCAGGAGATAAAATAATATTTTCTCAAGATGAGGGTATCCCAGTAGAGGATCCATTATTTTATAAAGTAGTTAAGGAAAATACCGAAATATATTTAGATGATGGAAATATAAAAGTTCATATAGATAAAATAGATAATAATAGAGTAGAAGGAACTGTTTTAGATGGAGGAATGTTAACATCTAGAAAAGGAATAAATATCCCAGATATAAATTTAGATTCTGGAGTAACCCAAAGGGATTTAGAACTATTAAAGGAAGCTTTAGATTTAGGTGCAGATTTTATAGGAGTATCTTTTGTTTTATCAAAAGAAGATATAATAAAAGTCAAAGAAATAGTAAAAAATAAAGCTTGGGTGATTGCTAAAATAGAAACTAAAAAAGCCTTAAATGATTTGGAAAACATAATTAAAGTATCTGATGGTGTAATGGTAGCAAGAGGAGATTTGGGAGTAGATATAGGATTTCAAAACTTAATATTTGCACAAAAAAGAATAATTAAAATATCAAGATTATATGGAAAACCTGTTATATTGGCTACACAAGTTTTAGAATCAATGGTAAATAATACAGTACCAACTAGAGCTGAAATAATAGATGCTTCTGTATCTGTATTAGAAGGTGTAGATGCTATAATGTTAAGCGATGAAACAGCAATAGGCAATTATCCGATTGATTCTGTAAAAATATTAGAAGAAATAATATTAAATGTAGAAAAAGAGTTAAAGCCGGAGTTATTACCTCCAAATAA
Organism: Candidatus Nanobsidianus stetteri; assembly: GCA_000387965.1. GTDB lineage: Archaea > Nanobdellota > Nanobdellia > Nanobdellales > Nanobdellaceae > Nanobdella > Nanobdella stetteri. The sequence goes on from APJZ01000005.1 coordinate 10,452, forward strand.
TATTGATGATTCTATAGCAGCAGGTGCAGTAAGTACTTCTGAATTCGATAATGATATAAAACTAATTGTTGCACATAGTAGAACTGGAAATTCTATAATAAGCGTTTCAAGATTAAGACCAAAACAAATTATAATAGGAATTACACCAAATAAGAAATTATATAGGAAATTATACTTATTATATGGAGTATATCCCGAACTAGAAGGTGCAGAAAGTAAAGATATACTTGATATAATAAATAATTCCAAAGTAATAGCTAAGAAATATATTAATAATGGATATATATTAATATTGGGTGGAGATCCTAAATCAGAAATTGGAAGAACTGATTTTATAAAAATAGAAAAAATATAACATACATAAATTTTTATTAACAAAATTATAAAAAACAAAATATTTAATATGTATTTTTGGATATAATCTATAAAAGTTAAAATTTTTTAATATATATAATCTTAATTATAATAAATACCGGGCGTAGCTCAGCCTTGGTAGAGCGGCCGGCTGTAGTGGTTAAATTGGCCGCAGAGACCGGCAGGTCGTGGGTTCAAGTCCCACCGCCCGGACTTTTATTTTTATTTTTTAACAATTATATATGAGGAAATTATTATTAATTCCATCAACATTTACTGGAGAAAAAAGAGATCAAAAAATTAGAATATTTTTAATATCACAATTAGCAAGAGCAATTGTTAATTTTGGAATAAATGAAGTAGGAATATATTATGATGATGATCCAAAATTTAATTCACATGGTTTAGGAAGATTTATTTTAAAAGTATTAAAATATTTAAATACCCCACCATATATTAGAAAAATCGCATTTCCAATTGATAAAGAATTAAAATATATTGGTTCTGCTTTACCTTTAAATGTATATTATCATAAAGATAGAACAAGATATGAATACGTTTATATATTAAAGAGAGAAAAAGATAAATTTTATTTAACAAATGGAGAAGAAAAATTTTATGTAAATGTAAATAAAAAATATAGAAAAACAAATATATTAATTTATGATAAAATAAATAAAAAATTATTGTATCCACATGAAACAGAATTTTATTTTGGTTATGAAGTATTTTATTATAATAAAACTTTAGAAGAATTAATTAAAAAATTAAAAGAAGAAAATTTTTATTTAATGGCAACATCTAGATATGGAGAAGATATAAAAAATGCAAAAATTGAGAAAAAAGATAAAATTGCAATTGCTTTTGGATCTTTTGCAAGAGGTATTGAAGATATGATAAAAGATTGGAAAGAAAAATTCGATATATCAATAAATATATGTCCAGACCAAAAATTAGAAACTATTAGAACTGAAGAAGCTATATATTATACTTTATCAATATTACATTATAAAGAAATTATATGAATTATCAATTTTTGATAGTTATAATTCTTTATAAATTATAATAAACTTATTTTAAAATATGTTATCAGAGGGCTTTGAGTTATTAGAAAAATATGGAATAAAGATTCCTAAATATTGGGTAAATGAAATACCATTACATTCAAGTTTTCCATTAGTAATAAAGGCGGATTTAAATCATAAAACAGATTTGGGAGCAGTAAAATTAAATATACAAAATTATAGTGAACTAAAAAAATATTATGAAGAATTTAGGAAAAAATTTAATACAAATATAATTATACAAGAGCAAGTAATTGGAGAATTTAATGAGGTAATAATTGGAATAAAATATGACAAAATATTTGGAGATATATGTTTAATAGGAATTGGCGGAATATATACAGAATTATTAAAAGATTTCATTATATTATCTTTACCTTTTGATATAAATATTTTAGAAAGAAGATTAAGAGATTTAAAATTATATCCAATGTTAAATGGATATAGAAATAGACCAAAAGTAAATATTAATTTATTATATGAAAATATAATAAAATTATATGAATTATATAAAAAAGAAAAATTATTAGAAATTGAAGTTAATCCGTTATTAATTAATGAAAGAGAATCATATGCTGTAGATATAAGATTTGTAAGACAATAATTTTTTGGATATAATTTACTATTTGTTAAAATATATAAAATGCTAAAAAATCGTATTTGAAAGTATCAAACATTAAAAAAGACATAAACTTTATCTATATAATATTTAAAAATCTTCTAAAAAATTCATTATAATGAATAAAGTAAAGAAGATATTAGTTGGATCTAGAGCATTATTTAGTTCAAGAAGATTAATTAAAAACCTATATTCGAGTTTATATCAATATTTAATTTTAAGAAAGCAAAATATTGAATTAAAATTGAGAAATGGAGAAACAATATATATATATATATATCTAGATTTCTTTATCCCAGAATAATATATCATTATTATCTCGGATATATTGTGGATATTAATAAAAATGAAATAAAAATTAAATTAGATGATAAATTATATTCTATACCAATAAATGCTTTATATTCTGATGATATTGGTGGAATACTTACTTTCATAAAATCAAATTGGCAATATAAAAATAATTACTGGGAGAAAAATGGAATTAAATTTAAATATGCCTATGGATCCATATCAGAAATATTTGATAATGAAGATTATAAATTTTTTAATGTAAAAGATAAAAATGTATTGGATATAGGAGCATTTGTAGGAGATTCTCCAATATATTTTGTCCTAAAAGGTGCTAAAAAAGTATATGCAATTGAACCACATCCAGATGCTTATAATGAAATGTTAGAAAATATAAAATTAAATAATATGGAAGATAAGATTATTCCAATAAATATGGGTATAAATTATGAAAAAGATTATATAACAATTAATACTAAAGATGTTGCTCATGTAGCTTTTTCTATTTTTAATTCTAATAATAAAGGTATTAAAATACTGGCAGGTAAATTAAGTGATATTATTGAAAAATATAATATAGACACTCAAGTATTAAAAATGGATTGTGAAGGATGTGAATATGATATTATTTTAAAAGATTATGATACAATAAAAGAATTTGATGAAATTGGATTTGAATATCATGCTTATAATACTAAAATACCTGTTAGTAAATTATTAGAAAAATTAAATAAAGATTTTGAATGTAAATTTATTAAAGGAGGAATAAAGGAAAAAATAGGTATATTACATTGTATAAGAAAGAAATAAATTTTATATAATTTTTAATTAAAAGATATTTTTATGGTAAAACTTGGTATATATGGAACTGTTTATAATTCTGCAGATACTATTAGAACAACAATCGAAGATCTAAAGAAAAAATTAAAATATGATTTTGTAATTTCTGTTTGTGATAATTTTTCAAAAGATGGAACATTTGAAATATTAAAAGAGTATGATTTTATTGATGCATTCCAAAGAAAATCTACAAGAGGATTAGGAAGACAATATGCATTGGAAAATTTAATTAAAAATCATCCTGATGTAGATTATATATTTTATATAGATTTTGATGTAATATTTCCCGATTATTTAAATGAATTAATAGATGGAATTATAAAAATATATAAAGAGAATGAAATTATTGGTTTTGGTGGATTTGCATCATTAAGTACTTATAAAAAAATATTAATAAAAGTAAGATGGAGGGATATGAATGTTACTGAAGATTTTATGTATAGTGTTGATATAATCCATAAAGGATTTAATCTTTATTTCCTCGGATTACCTATATCATTTAATCAAGAAAGACCAAAAAGAGAAAGAAAATATGCAAAAGGGTTAAAATATATAAATAGATTATTTAAAATCTACTTTAAAGATTATGCTTTACATAAATTATTAGCTACTTGGATAAAATTTAATTCGATAAGAGATTCTGAAAGAATTTTACATACTCACTTAAAGGATATATTAATACCACCAGAATTATATTTAGATAAAAATCTATTATTTTTAATTATTCCATATCATCCAGGATATTTAAAAAAAATGATAAAGAAATTATCCCTATATTATGATTATGTTTACATATATATAATTAAGAGAAAAAATAAAGTAAAATATTATTTAATAATTTATTACGATTATAAAACAATTGAAAAGTATCTTATGAACTTCTTAAGATATGTTAATAAAACTTTTGATCCAAATAAAGTAATAAAAATTAATCTAAAATAGCTTTAAATTATCTTTATTTTCTAATACATTTACAAAATTCTCATTAAATTTAATTAATCCATTAACCATATCATACATTTTATTATATAGTTTTACTACTCCCAAATCTTGATTATAATTATCAGGGGAGAAATCTAAATCTTTATCATATTCTTTTGTTGATCTTTCATGTAACATTAATATTCCAGTCAATATTAATATATTTCCAAATATATTTAATGTATCTTTATTCTTTTCCAATTCTCTTTTAATTAAACTTCTAGCCATTCCTGTATTTAATACATTATTTGCTTTTCCACCCATCCTACTAAATAAATTCATAGCAAAATTAATTAAACTCTCAATAACTTCTTCAGACATTTGATATTTATTAATTAATTCATTAATTGAAAATAAATTATTTAAATCATTTTCATTATATCTAACAATATTTTTCCTTTCATTTTTATCTTTTAATTTTTTCAAAAATTCATCTACTTCTTTTTTATATTTTTCATAATCTTCCTTAAATTTTTTCTTATTCTCTTCAGATAATAATACTTCATACATTGTAGAATTTTGATTAACTATTTTCTTTAATTTATCAAATATCTTATTTTTATTTACAAAGTCTTCAAATGAATTATAATTTTTATCTTTTACATCCTTTAATTTTACCATTTGGAATAATAATACTAAACTTTTTACAGAAGAATAGAGTGATTGTTCTAAATAATATATTGCCAAATTATAATTTTTCTTATTATATAAATCATATGAATCTGATAAATTTTTCTTAGCATTTTCTATTAATTCCTTTGAATATTCTATATTTTCCTGAGGTACTTTCTTAAATAAATTAAAACCAGTCATTAATTTTGCAAGATCAAATATACCAACCATTATTTTAATATAACATTAAGATTTAAGAATTTCTAATAATATTTTTACATCATTTATTATATCATTTATATCTATATATTCATTTGGCATATGTGCACTTTCATTATATGTACTCCATACAATTGCATTTAAACCCTTTTCTCTTAAATATTTTGCATATGTTCCTCCTCCAATTCCTATCAATCTTGGTTCATTATTTTTATATTTTTTAATTGCTTCTTTTAATTCATTTAAAAATTCATTATTATCAATATTTTCTAATATTGATGGATAATCCTTATTTACAATTTCAATATCGACTTTACAATTATAATTTCTTTCAAATTCTTTACATATATATTCTATTGTTTGATATACTTCATCTAAATTATAATCTGGTAATACTCTACAATCATAATAAAATATAAATTCTCCAGGTATTGTATTTACATTATCTACATTTTTTTCAACTTTTGTTGGTTCAAATGTACTTTTGGAAGGATTAAATAATTTATTTTCTTTATCATATTTTTCATGTAAAGAATCATATAATTGTAAAATTAATATAGATCCTAATTTTGTTGAATTAATACCTAAGTCAGGAGTACTTGCATGTGCTTGTTTTCCAATAACCTTAAATTTTATCCATAATATTCCTTTTTCAGCAACTTCAATATCCAAACCATCAGAACTTCCTGCATCAGGTACTAAAATCCAATCATCTTTTTTAAATAAATTTGGCTCTTTTTCCAAAATATATTTTACTCCATATTTACTTCCAGTTTCTTCATCTGAAGCCAATATTAATCCATAATTATATTTAGGTAGAATATTATTATCTTTAAAATATTTTGCCAATAATATTCCTAAAACAATTCCATTTCCATTATCTTGTACTCCTCTTCCATATATTTTATTACCTTCAACTGTAACATTAAATGGATCATATTTCCATAGATTTAAACTTCCTTCTGGTACAGTATCAATATGTGCAATTATCCAAAATGTTTTTTCCCTATTTTTTCCATATTTTATTGCAATAATATTTGGTCTTGATTTTTCTTTTACTCTTTCATCAGGTGCTTCAATTATTTTAATTTCATCAAATAAATCTTTTACAACATTATATAATACTTTTGCCCTTTCCCATTCACCTTCTCCATTATTATCCGGTCCAATAGATTTAACTGGTATAAATTTCTTATATAAATCTATTATATAATCTCTATATCCCTCTATATTCATAAATAATAAATATTCAATATATTTATATGAGTGTTATAAATGGAGAAGATGCAAAAAAATTTGTAAAAGAATATGTAAAAGTAAATCCTGCAGGAATTGATATAAAACCTAAAAAAATATATAAAATACCAGTCAAAAAAATAAGATATATATTAATTGATAAAGATAAGAGAGGATATTTCTTTGATTATAATTTAGATTATGAAGATTTATTAGAGATTGCAATTAATGAAAATAAAAGGAAAGAATTATTGGAAAATTCATTTAAGAAAATTCCTAATGGGTTTATTGAAATAAAACCAAAAAATAATTATTGGGTATTAAATAGAGGATTATATTATGTAGTATTTCCTGAAGTTGAAATTCCAAATGATATGATTGCAATAGCATTGCCAAGGTCTACATTTAATAGATTGGGAATATTGAAGTTTGAAAGTGCATTATTTGATCCAGGATATAAAGGAGAATTTACACAGACATATTATTTTCCAATTAATGCAAAGATAAATATAAATGAAGCATGGATACAATTAATATTTATTAAATTAGAAAAGGAATCAAAAGAAGCATATAAGGGATATTGGTATGGAGAAAAATATTGAAAAATTAAATAATTTATTATATTTTTCTTTATTTTCAATATATTATAATTCTATTAATATTATTTTATATTTAATTATCTATTATAATCCATTAATATTACTAAATGAACTATATAATATTATTTTCTTATTAATTACAATTTTCTTATTTTTAATATCAATAATAATGTATCTAAATTTCAAACATAATTCAAACGTAATTATATTACTATTAATTTATATAATAACGAACTTTTTATTATTTTTTAAATATCCTTTTATAGTATATAATATTTTATTTTCAATTATTTCTTTTTCATATTTTCTAATTTATTATTTGATTTACAAAGATTTATACAAAATTTTATCATTTTTTAAAATTTTAAAATTCTATAAAATATTTAATATATTAAATTTTCTTTATTTTTTAATTAATATATCAAAAATTTTCTTAAGAACTTTTATTATAAATTCATTAGAATATATAATCTTTCTTTCAATTTATTCAATAATTTTATTTATTATTTTATACAAAAATATTTATATTTTAATAAAAAAGTATTCTACTTACTATGCTTCTTAAATAAATCAAATATCTCTGGTGGTATCACAATTATTTTTTCATTTTGACTATTTCTTAATATATCTAAAAATCTTAATACTATACCATAATCGCTTTCAGATAATATTTCTGCAGCTCTCCTAAAGTTTTCTGCAGCTTGTAATTCACCCTGTGATTCAATTACTTTTGCCTGTGCCAATCCTTGTGCTCTTAATATTTCTGCATCTCTCTGTCTTTCAGCAATTGCCTTTTGTGTTAATGCAGACAATATTTCTTGAGGAACAATTAGATCTTGTATTTTTATTGCAATAATATCAACACCCCATTCTCCAATTTCTTTTTGAATTATATCTCTTAATTCATTTCCAATTTCTTCCTTTTTTTGTAATATATCGTTTAAATTATATTTACCAAATATATCCCTTAAATTTGTTTGCGCATAATTCAATATTGCTCTATTTAAGTCTCTTATATTCATTATAACTTTTCCAGGATCTACTATTCTATAAAATACTGTACTTCTTACTGTAATATTTACATTATCTGCAGTTAATAATACCTGCTCTGGTAAATCGTAATTTATAATCCTCATATCCACTTTAATCAATTTTTGAAAACCAGGTAAAATATATATTAAACCTCCAGAAAGGACTCCTGAATAATATCCTAATGTAAATATTACTGCCTTTTCATAATTATATATTATTCTTATTCCAGATAATGTATATATTAATAAGAATATTCCAAATATTATCCCCACTATTCCAAGAAATTTCATTAACGAAACCGATATTAATAATAATATAAAAAATATTGTCCATTGTCTCATATTACTGTATTCTTCCATATTAAGAACTTTTTTTAATTTTGCTTAAAAACTTTATTATTATTAAGATAATAAAAAATTAAAAAGAAAGAATAACATATAATAAAAATAAAAATATTCCAAATATTATCCCCACTATTCCAAAAAATTCTTTTAAGATCAAAAATACCACTACTAGGATAAGAAATATAAAAAACTTCAATAATCCTTTGTCATATTCATTCATTCGTAAAATGTTTTGGTTTTACTTAAAAATTTTGTCTTAAAATATTCAATTATGAGTAAAGATGATAAAAAATTAAAAGAAATAGAAAATATATATAAATCAATATTACCATTTCTTACAAAAGAGGCAATTGATAGATTATCAAATATAAAGGTTGTATATCCAGAAAAATTCATACAAGTTGTTCTGATTTTATATCAATATATACAATCTGGAAAAATAAAAAAGGTAGATGATGAATTATTAAAAAATATATTATTGAAGTTATCTGAAAATGAAAGAAGAGAACCAAAAATAAGATTTATACATTAACTTAATATTTTATCGGGATGTTCCAATTTATCTGGCAAATATGTGTCTGCAACAAATTCTAATGAATTTGCTGCTAATGCATCTTGCTCAACCTTTATTCCATAATCCATCATTTTTCTAAATTGTCTTTGCCAATCTTTAGATTTTTTAAACCAAGGATAATTCGCTATTTCATTTATTCTTTTTATATCTCTTTGATTTAATTTTATTACTGCTCCTTTCTTCCTTAGATCATATTCATCAATATCATCAATTGTCATTCCTATAAATTTAACATCTGGAGTGGCTAATAGTTCAGAAAATTGTGATAGATTCATAGATCCTCTTTTAATTACAGAATATATATAGAATCCCCATGGATCTCCATCTGTAAATACATAAACTGGTAAATTTTTTTCTTTTCTTAATCTATGAATTAATCTTCTAACACCTCTAGGAGGTTGACCTTTACTAGTAATTAATATTGCACCTTGTTTTTCTGGAAATCTTTCTTCAATTAACCTATCAAACATCGCCTCTTTCTCAACTACTAAAACAAAATCTGCATTTACATCACCAATTTCTATATCTTCAATTGTTGATGGAACACTCCAACCACCCCTTCCCAATTTTGAACAATTCCATTCATCACCTCTTTTTCTATCTCTTAAATATATATCTCCATATATTGCACCCCTTCCTTCAGCTTTTATATGAAATTGTTCTCTTATTGCTTTTATTGCTCTTTCTAAATCTTCAATTACTGCATCCGATTCTTCTTGTTCTTCTAATGTATTTACATTTAATATTGGTATTGTATGCTTTAATTGATAATAAACTTCTCTTAAGCTTGCAGTTTTATCTTTTTCTACCAACTTTTTTGCTAAGGAAGCAACTAATAATGTTTGCATAAATCTCCTTACATGACCCAAATTAAAGAATTCTCTAGATCCAATTTTTTCCTTTAAAGTAATTATATCTCTTTTTTCATCATATTCAATATTTTTTATATTACCTCTTACGGCAAGTTTTATTGATGGATTTCCAGAGGAAAATTCATTATATATTTCATCAGCTAACTTTTTTATTCTACTTAAAACTTCTTCTTTAGATAATTTTTCTATATATTGAACCATTTTATTTTATTATAAGTTAACTTAATAAGTTCAACTTATTCTTTTTAACATCATTTATTACTTCTACTATCATATCTTCTAATTCTTTTTCGCTTAATAGATTAATTTTTACAGTATCCTTTAACATATTTTTAATTAATGTTACTGCACGATCATCTTTTCCCTCTTTTAATAAATTTTTTACTTCTCTAACAGACTTTAATATTTCATATATATCATTTACTAATTCCTTCTTTATTCTTTCCTTTACTCTTCCTTCTACTTTTTCTTTTTCAATATCTAGTATAGAACTTAAAGAATCTATAACTTCTAATCCATATCCATATAAATTTTTATATTTATCACCAATTGTTTCTAAAGCTTTCTTTTTCTTGATATATATTGATAATTCTCTTAAAGCATTTTTAATACCTAATTCAATTTCTCTTACTATTTCATCATATGGTGCAATTGCTTCCTTTGATTCTGAAGTAAATGGTAACCAAACAGATGCAACATGTACCAATATTGCCATTGGATCTTTTGGAAATTCTCCTTCAACTTCAAATCCATAATGCTTCCAATTAATTTCTTTTAATGCATGCGTTATTGCATCTTCTCCAGGTTTATATAATAATGGTACTCTGTTTGCGAATCTATAATATTGAAATTCTGTAATCTCTCCACCATATGCAACCCCAACCTCTACTATAAATGGTATACCTCTATATAATGCCGGTTTCCTTCTTATTGCAGCCATATATTCTGGTTTAAGTATATTTTCCATACTTTTCAATATTATATCTCTACCGAGGGTTACAATATATTTTGCAGGAATTGCCCTTAATTTCGCATTTTGTAATGTATTGTATAATTTTATAATCTGATCATCATTTAAAGTTTTAGGATCTGTATCTGGATCTAATTTTGCTTTCTTTAGTACCTCTATTGCCGTATTTTGTCCTACAGATGAGAATGTTTTAGTTAAAAAATTTAATAATGTTTTTTCTTTTGTTTCTCTTATTAATCTATCAAAGTATCCTAATTCAATACCATAAGGATGCGGCTTTACTTCTTTTAGTTCTGGAATATCATTTATTATTCTTTTATAAACAAATTTCTCCCCATCTGGATTTTTATAAGTTATATTTGCATGTGGATTTATTAATGCAGTTAATCTAATATATTCATCAACGGATTGCTTACCTTTTATATATTGACCTATTATTTTTGCTTTTACAATTGTTCCACTTTCTTTTTTCACTTCAACTTCCTCTTTTTCTAAGATTATCGGAGCATTTGTTTTTACATCGATCTTTATTTTATATTTTATCCCTTTTTCTTTATTTTTTATTTTTGTAATAATTTCTACAGGTTCTTTTGTTGTAAGTTGTGAATATAAGGTAACTGCTGATGCCCCAATACCTTGTTTTCCCCTTGTTGATATAAATCTATGAAATTTTGAACCAAATAGAAAACTACCAAATATTTCTGGAACGTTTTCATATGGTATACCTGGCCCATTATCTTCTACAGTTATTTTATAAACATCATTTTCTAATCTATCTATTTCAACCTTTATATCTGGTAATATTTTATATTCTTCGCATGCATCCAATGAATTGTCAACATATTCTTTTACTGCAATTAGTAGAGCTTTTCTAGGACTATCGAATCCTAGCAGATGTCTATTTCTTTCAAAAAATTCTGCTACAGATATTCTTTTAAACTTTTTATATAATTCAGCTTCCTGAACATTTTGTTTAGTTTTTTCTTTCATTTAAAAAATATTTATTTTAATATTTTAAAATGTTATTTAATATATCTCGCAAATTCTTTATCTTTATTCCTCAAATCTTTTATATATTTGTCCAAATAATTGAATACTGTGCCATGTTTTTCCCCATTTATTATTCTTTTTATCCCTTCATATGCTGATTGTAAAGAAATGTTATCTCCAAGTATGTATATATATTTATCCTTAATAATTATATCAGCATTTGTTCTTTTTCTTAATTCTTCTAATACCTTTCCTTCTTCTCCAATAATTCTTCCCTTTATTCTAATTATATGGTTCATTTTCTTTTCAAATACTTGTTTTAAATCAATTTCCAATATATCCCAATCATTATCCAATATATTTGATAATTTTTTAATATCAAAACCAGCTTTTAATCCCTTTACAAATTTATCAAATTTATATATGAAATAAAAGTCTTCATAATAAACAATTATTTTATTTTTATTTCTATTATATTTTATATTTTTCTCCTTCAATAAATTTTCAAGTTCACTTACTTTTATATCTCCTATATCAAATTCATATGTATACATAAAGGATATATATTATAAAAATTTTTATACGGTTATTTGACTTAAAACATCTAAATTCAATTCTCTATTTATTTTATAAAATGGCTGTAATTTCAATCCTTCATGCAATGTAATTCTAGATCCTTTATAAAATATACCTACAGGAATCTTCGCATCTTCCCTTAATGTATAATCATATTCTAAAGCCTTTTTTAATGCTTCATCAAAATTTGTTGAATTGTGTCCTACATCTTCTAATTTATACATATGTGTTTCATAATATTTCCTTGTATCATGTTGAACAACACATGGTTGAATTATATCTACAAATGCAAATCCTTTATGTAATATTGCCTCCTTCATTATATATTTTAGGTGATCTACCCATAATGCATATCCTCTAGCAACAAAAGTAGCACCTGATAACAAAGCCAATGCAATAGGATTTAATGGTTTTTCGAATACTTTCATTCCTAAAGATTTTGAATAATAACCCTCTTCGGTTGTAAATGTATGCTGAGCAGTTGTTAATGCAAATACTTGATTATTATGAACAAATAACTTTACATCTACATTTTCTTTGCATGAAGAAATAAAATGATCCATTCCTTCATTATATGTATCTCCATCTCCCTGAAATACTAAAACAGTTAATTCGGGATTTCCCATCTTTATTCCAACTCCCAGTGGTAATGCTCTTCCATGTAATCCACTAAATGAACTTAAATTTAAATAATTATGTATTTTTCCTGCACAACCAATTCCTGAAGCAAATACAATCTTTCTTCTATCAATTTTTCCTTCAGATTCTAATTCTTTTAAAGTAGAAATTATTGCTGTATATATACCAAAATTAGTACATCCTGGACACCATGTAATTTGATAACCAGTTCTTAAATCTTCCATGATATAGATAATATATACCTAAAAATAAAAGGTTAAAGATTAACTAAAAAGTGGAAATTATTTTGTAATTCTTATAATTAATCCGTTCGAATATTTAACTTTATCCCAAATTAAATATCTATATCTTAATTCTGCTCTTGGAAATTCTATATTTTTATATTCCTTTATATCTTTTGCTTCTAATGTATAAGAAATAACTATTTCCTCATTCCTTCTTATATTATCAAATTTCCAATTCAAGATATAGTTATTATCCACTTTATAAACTGAGGACGGTTCTACAATTTTATATTCTTTTACTTTTAATGGTCCATTTACTCTATCTATTAATTTAACCTGATTTAATGGAAATATACTTTTATTTTTTATATTTATTGTTATATCTATTGTTTCTTTATCTAAATCAATTTTCAATATTTCCTTTGATATTTCTACATTATCCCTTAAGAATACATAAAGTATTATAAATAATACTATTAATATTACAGCTATAATTTCAGCTAATAATAGGTAATTAAAGTTTTCATATATTATATAAGATTGACCAGGTAATAAGAATACATTATATATAGCATATTTAGATCCATTTATATTACCAGTATAATATTGATTTGGATAAAATGTAGAAAATATTCCATAATAACTTTGTAAATAGTATGTACAATTAATTGGATAATTATATGGATTTGTTATATTTATTATATATTCTAATCCTTTTTTAGTTATTTCTATTACTGGAGTTGTATTTAATTGAAAAACTGTGAAATTTAGATAATATACATTGTTATTTGAATATATTACTAATTGATGCTCTCCTGTAGAAACATTATTTGATATAAATATTGGAATCTGATATATATTTACTCCAGGGCTTAATATTTCATTATATAAAGCTGAAAAGTTAAAATCTGAAGATATATTAATTGATAAATTTTGACTGAAATTGTTTGGATTATTTATTATTCCTATCAAATATATAAAGCTATTTTGGGTTACTGTTGAACTGGATAATTCAAAATTTATAGATAATGGTAAAGTAATGGTTGAATTCGATGTTGTTGGTTGATTATAATATAATATTGGAGTAAATTGAATTATATCAGAATAAAATTCTGAAGTAACATTTAGATTATGCAAATATACAACTATTTCTGGTATTTGATTGATAAAACCTAAAGGTCTAATATATACTTTTATATTCTCTAATTGACCTGGATATAAATATCCGGAAACCATTGTATTATTTTCTCCTATAATAAAGAACCATTGAGAAGATAGTGGAGAAATATCATAATAATATATATAATTTGTTGGATTATATATATCTATTTCATATACCGCATAACTATTTGGATTTGATATATTAATTTGATTATTTATTACCACCGGATATCCAACTATTGGCTGCTGCGAATATATTTTTAGCATGACTGGTATTATTAGCATACTTAACAAAAGCTTCTTCCAATCCATGTATAATATTTTCTAATTCAAATATATAAATTATTATATTTAACCATATATCAAACCTATTAGACTAATTATTATTGCTATACTACCTAGTATATAATCAATATAATATATTTTTTTACTCTTTGCTAATTTCATTAAAATATCTATAGTTAAATATCCAACTATAAAAGACACAATTATAGCAGTTAGAATTCCATAATATCCTATATTGGATATTACATACATGATATTAGATTTAGAGGCTAATATGGTTAGAAAAAATGCTCCAAGGGCTGCTGGTATATATAAAATATATGAAAGCGAAAAAGCAAATTTTGGATCATATTTCATTAATAACATAGTAGATACAGTAATTCCAGACCTACTAACCCCAGGTAGAGCCGCAAGACCTTGCGCAGTTCCAATAATAATTATATCTCTTAAATTAAGATCTTTTTTATCCTTTATTTTTATCTTATTCCTTGTATAATATATATATATTCCATCTAGAATAAGTATTAATCCTAAAATTATCATTGGTATGGATGTATTATAAGCATTTTCCAATAATTTATCAGAAATAATATATAAAGGAGCACCAATCAAACCTGTAAAAATTGTTGCAATAATTATATAATATAACATTTTTTTATCCTTTAATATTTGATATATATCTCTCCTAAAGTATAGTAAAGCAGATAATACTGTTCCAATTTCCATAAATAATCCAAATGTATATCCAATCGAAGGATTAATATTAAGTAAGTAATTTGATGCTATTAGAATTTGCGTTTTACTACTTATTGGCAACCATTCACTAATACCTTGGATTATTCCCAATATTATTGGATATAAATCCATTCTTCATAACTTATTAAAATATCTTTAAAAATTTTATTAAAAAAACTGATTTATGATCAGAAATTATATATTATCATTAATTTTATATATAGAGTCTTCTATAGCTTTATACTTTTCTTATATATATTTCCTTAATTTAATAAATAATTTATTATACTCAACAATAAATTATGATATTTTATTTTTCTTATCAATTAGTTTATTATCTTTTTTAATAACATTTTATTTAGGAACATATTTCTCAATGAAAATAAAAAATAAAGCATTCTATTTAATTATTGGAATAATATATTATATTGTAGGCCTTATTTTGTTTCATAATTTTATAAACCTATATATAACGATTTCATTATTTTTTATAATTAAAATAATAGAAAGGGAATATTCCTTTTTTGCAATGATAATCTATTTTTTATCAATTTTATTTATTGTTCTTAAAAATCCTATATTTTTTAATATAGTAAGTCAATTTATACATAATAAGTTAGAGAATCTATATATTTCAAACATAAATGATCTATATCAAATATATGAATATCAACTATTGAATACATATATTGGTGGTTATGAAACGGCAATATATGTTTTAGAAAATGAAGGTGATACAAATGGAGCATATATATTATACAATAATTTAACATATGTAAATCAGACATTTTTCAATAGCTTAAATTCAACAATAAATGGATATTTAAATCAATATAATCAAACTATCAATTATGAATTAGATAATATTATAAATAATTTTTCACCCGAAATAAATATATCAATTGCTCTATTCCTTATTACTCTATTTAGAATATTTTTAGAAATAAATAAAAAGGTAGAAGATTTATAAACATTTCTATAATATAAGATATTTTTATGAAATTTTGTCCAAAATGTGGGAGCTTAATGAAAAAAGAAAATAACTATTTAGTATGCCCAAATTGTGGATATAAGGAGAAAATAAAAGATGCAAATTCTTTATTACTTACGGAAAATATAAATAAATCTTCAGAAATTACAATTATGGAAGAAGATTATAAATTATATCCAGTTGATAATGAGGTTGAATGTCCTAAATGTGGAAATAAAGGAGCATACTTCTGGTCTATTCAAACAAGAGCTGGAGATGAAGGCGAGACAAAATTTTATAGATGTGTAAAGTGCGGATATACATGGAGAGTATATGATTGAAAAAATAAAGAAATTTATAGTAAGAATATTTTTCGGAGATGATTATTTAAGTGATATTTTATTTTTAATATTTATATTTATTGTATATTTTATTATTCAAATTGTATATCCACCATTATTTTCAGTAATAGTATCTCCTAGTATGGAGCATTATTATTTTAATTTCCAAAAATATGAACAATATAATATTACACAACAAGAATTTTTTCAATTCCCATATCCAAATGGTTTATATGTTGGAGATATAGTAATAATTTTACCAATTAATACACAATATTTAAGAATTGGTGATGTGATTTTATATAAAGGAATATCATTGTATAAAAATGAGGATATTTTCCATAGAATAGTTGGTTATAATAATAGTAACTTTATAATTATGGGTGATAATAATCCAGGACCAATAATATTTGAGGGAGAAAATAATATGGATCCAAATAGAATTATTGGAATTGGAATATTGAGAATACCTTTACTTGGATATATTAAGCTTTTGATTTAATTTTCTATATATTTCTTTTATCTCATAATACGAATCTTTCTTTGATAGATTTCTATTTAATATTCCAAATTTTGCATTATATCCAAAATCCCACTCATAATTATCCATTAAGGACCATATAAAATATCCTTTTATGTTATACTTTTTTCTATTTTTTACAAAATAATTTAAATATCTTTTAATAATTCTAACTCTTAAAAATTCATCTTCAGTATTTACCCCATTCTCTGTTATAAATATAGGTTTGTCTAAGTTCTTTAAGATATTATTTAATATAGATACACTAAATGACGGCTTTCTTTCATATATATCCTTTATATCTTTAAATATACCATAATAGTTTATTCCATAAAAATCTACTTCTTTTGGAAATAATAGATGAATATTTGAACTTATTATATCCTTTAGTAAAAAGTTAAATGGTAATTTTAATAATGATAAACTTTCCGTATATATTAAATAAACATTAAATTCCTTTGTTATTTTATATAATTCCTTATTTGCATAAAATATATTATCTAATATCACTATCGCATTCTTTAAATCTTCTATAGAATTTACTTTTTTAAATGGAGGCCATTTACCAAAAACGTAAGAAGAAAATATATATACCCATGGTTCATTAAATGATATAAAGTACTTAACACCCAATTTTGAAAATGTATCAATTATAAAATATGAATAATCAATAAAGCATTCTATATTTTCTTTATTTTCCCATCCTCCCAAATTATAAAACCATAAAGGATTGACATAATGCCATAAAGTTATAAATGGCTCTATATTATTTTTTATTAATTTATCAGTAAATTCTAAATATCTTTTCATACTGCTATAATCTATCTTATTTTTACTCGGATATATTCTAGCCCAATCTATTGAAAATCTAAAAGCATTTGCATTTAAATCAATTAATATTGGTATTATATCTAAATACCTTTCCCATAAATTACATGCATTATCTATTTCTGGTAACTTTCCATTTTTAATAAAATAATACCAATCCTGATTATTATAATTTCCTTCTGTTTGAAATGATGATATTGAGAATCCTAAATAGAACTTATCCATATATTTTTAATAATTTACTTATACCATTATAAATTGCTCTCTCATTATATCCACCTTCTAAGATATATATAACCTTATTGAACCTTTTTAAATAATTAAAAGCATATTCATAAGATTTTAATGTAATATTAAATACAGATAGAGGATCCTTTTTATGCATATCAAATCCTAAAGATACTAATATAATTTCTGGATTTATTTCTTCAATTAGTGGAAATATTTTATCCTTTAATAAATTAATATAATAATTATCATCTATATTAAAATCTAATGGAAAATTAAAATAATTATTTCCAGATTCTAATCCAGTATTTGGATATATATTTTTTGCATGAGTAGATATATAATATATATTTTTCTTATTTTCAATTATATCTTGAGTTCCATTTCCATGATGTAAATCTATATCAAAAATTAATGCATTCTTATACATTTTTCTTGCATACATTCCAGCAATTGCGATATTATTAAATATACAAAATCCCAAAGTTTTATCATTATTTAATGGATTTCTTGGAACATGATGACCAGGAGGCCTTGTAGGTATAAAAATATATTTATCATTTAATTCTATACTTTCTAATACACCTTCAACTGATTTAAGGATAGAATAAATTGATAAAGGAGATATATATGTATCAGAATCTAAGTAAATAATTCTATTATTTTTATAAGAATTTTTCCAAATTCTTTTTATAATTTTGACATATTTCCAACTATGTGCATAATTTATATATCTATATATATCTTTCCTTATTTTTCCTATTTTCTTATAATTATTTTTTATCAATCTTTTTATTACTAACAATCTTCTATTATTTTCTATATGGTTTGGATCATTATGATATAATAAATATTTTGAATATAATATCAACATAACATTATAATATTTTCTTACAATAAAAATATTTTATGTATAATTGCATATTGATTGGTATTGATGAAATATGGACAAAATCCGAAAAAGTAAAGAAACAGATGATAAATATGTTAATAAATGATATTAAAAATAGGATAAATTTTGATAAAATAGAAAATAGGAGAGGTAGAATAATAATATGGGATTATAAAGATGAATGGATAAATATATTAAGAAATATTCCGGGAATAAAAAATATATATCCAGCTATTTATTTTGAAACATCCATAGAAAATATAAAAAAATATTCTTTAGAATTCTTTAATAATTTTATTGGAAATATTAGTAGATTTAAAGTATCTACAAAAAGAGTTGATAAAAACTTTCCTTATAAATCTATAGAAGTTAATAAAATTGTTGGAGAAGAAATTTTAAATAAATATAAATTAAAAGTTGATGTAAAAAATCCTGAAAAAATATTATATATTGAGATTCACAAAGATTATACATTTATTTATGATAAAATAATTAGTGGACCAGGAGGATTGCCAGAAGGATCTCAAGGTAAAGGAATTTTATTATTTTCTGGCGGATCCGATTCATCAGTAGCCTCATATATTATTTCAAAAAGAGGATTAAAAATTGACTTTTTATTTATTAACATTGCAGGAGATATTTATTTACAATATGTATATAATGTATATAATAAATTGAAAGATTATTTTCCAAATTCAAAATTATATGTTTATGATTTGGATATAGGATATTTATTTAATGTAAGAGAAGGATATAGGCAAATATTATTTAAAGCAATAATGTATAAGATTGCAGAAAAGTTTGCAAAGAAAAATAACTATGACTGTATAGTTACTGGAGAATCTTTGGGACAGGTTTCTACACAGACAATTGATTCACTAAAAGTATTAGATAGCATTGTAGATATTTTAGTATTAAGACCATTAATTGGATTCAATAAAGGTGAAATATTGGATTTATCAAAGAAAATTGGTATATATAATATAAGAGCACCAGAGATATGTAAAATTGAAAATCATCCAGTAACAAAACCAAAAATTGATATAATAATTTCTGAACTAAATAAATTAAATATAGATTTAGATAAAGAAGTTGAAAAGATTAAAGAAATTAATAATATAAATATTGAAGAATTCAATTTAAAAATTCCAGATAAAAAAGATCTAATAATTGTCAAATCTGAAGAATTTTCTAAATATAATTTTGAAAAAGGTAAGAGATATTTATTAATATGTAAAAAGGGAATATTATCCAAATATTTTGCTAAAAGATTAAGAAATATAGGAATAGAAGCATATTATATGGATGAAAAAACTGCAAAAATGTTGAAGTATATATAACTCTGTTAACTATATATGCCTTTTCTATAACATGTAATAACTATGAATATAAACGAATATATTAAAAGGGCCAATTATAATGATATAGAAAATATTGTAGAATTTATTAGAAGAAATATTGAAGAAAATAAATTTTATTTTGATTTTGAAGAAAATGGGAAAAATTCATATAAAATTTATGAAGAAAATTATGTAAAAAGATTATTGGATAAAGGAGATATTATTCTTTTATATATAGAAAATGATCAAATAACTGGATTGTCTCATTGGACATCTGAATATGGAATATGGTATAATCTTTACACTGTTGTGAATGAAAAAAACTCTAAAAAAGGAATTGCCAAAAAAATTTATTATTATTTCTTAAAACAAGATATACCTGTAGCTGCAGATTTTGTTATATATTTGCCAACTTCTAGTAAAATATTTAAAATATGGGAAAACCATGGGATAAAAATCTCTGGTTTTGCTTCATCATTTATACATAAAGATAATAAAAATAATTTATACACAACAATTATTGGATATAGATCAAAAGATAGAATATTAGAATTAAAGATACCAAAATATTCTGAAAAATTTTTCAAAAATTTATGTATATTAAATAATCTAGATTGTAAAATTTATACATTTGAATATAAAAGAAAAGAAAATAATGAGAAATATCCAAAATTAATATATACAACAAATATAAAAGAATATGAAGAAAAAGGATATTATTTAACAGGATTTTTATATAATAATGGACAGATAATTTATGCATATTCAAGTAAAGTAGATAAAAATATAAGGGAACCAATTGTAAAATTCTTTAATGATTTGGGAAGAGAAGATATAAAAAATACAATTTTAGAATATATCGATAATTTATTATCAATATGAGTCTTGATAAAATTATGATGAATGAAGATAAGAAAGAAGTCATATTCTTATTAGGTGCTACCGGTGGTATTGGCAAATTATTAGCTGAAGAATTAAAAAATAATGGATATATTATTGTTGGAAATGGAAGAAAAGAAGACGTATTAATTAGTATGAAAAACGAAGGAAAGATATATGATTATGTAGTTGGAGATATAACAAAAGATGAAGATAGAAAAAGGATAGTAGAAAAAATAAAAGAATATGTAAATAAAGGATATAAAGTATCTATATTCTATAATATAGGAATTTTATATAATTATCCTGGAGAATTTAAGAACTATACAAATAAAATGATTGAAGATTCATATAAAACAAATGTAATTTCTATAGAAGAAATGGATAGAGAATTAGAAGAAAATGGCTTTTATTTAGATACAATTTATATGGTATCAATATCCGCATTTTTCAGAGGAAATTGGGATCATGAATACCAAAAAACAAAAGCTGCCCTTAAAGCACATGTTGAAGATCAACTACTTAATAGCAATGGTAGAAGAATTATAGCTCTATTTCCAGATACAATAAAAACTGGAGAAGAGGGGATGGGAAGTAAATTAAAAGAATATCCAAAGATACCTGGAGAAATATTTGTAAAGAAGATTGCTGAAATAATTAATGGAAAATATAAAAAATATTCTGGATTTATATTTGAAATAGATAACAATAATATAATTAAATTATATGGAATAAATCCATCAAAAATTACAAATGCATTTGAATATCTTGAAAAAGTATTTATTGAAGATGTGGGAAAAGCTGTTTATTAATTTTTTTATTAATATTTTTTAATGATAATACTACCAATTGCATATGATTCATTTTCAACAAGATCCATGGCAACAATTATTAAAACTGATATTAAGATATTTATAGATCCATCTGTTGCAATTGCTCCTTATAGATATAATTTAAAACCGCATAGAATTGAATTAGAAGAATTGAAAAACAAGAAAAAAGAAATAATTGAACTATCAAAAGATGTTGATTTAATAATTATTACACATTATCATTGGGATCACTGTCCAAATCCAAAGGAAGAACATTTCAAGATATTGTATAATAAAAAGTTGATTATAAAGGATTTTAATAATTATATAAATAATTCTCAAAGAAGAAGAGGAAAAATGGCATATGAAAAAATAAAAAATAAATCCGAAATAATTATTGGAGATAATAAATCATTCAAATTTAATAATACTTATATAGAAATATCTCCTCCACTATTTCATGGAATAGAAAATTCAGCTTTGGGTTATGTAATTGGTACATATGTAGAATATAAAAATAAATCTTTATTTTTTGGATCGGATATTCAAGGTATTCTAACAGATTTTACATTAAATTATATAATAGAAAAGAATCCAGATTATATAATATTATCAGGTCCTCCTTTTTATCATGTAAAATGGGATATTTCATATAACGAAATATTCTATAAAAATATTGAGAAATTGTTAGAGAATACAAAAGTTAGTAAAATAATAATTGACCATCATATGGCTAGATCTCTAAATTATAAGGAAATCTTAGATAATTTAAATGAAATTGGAAAAAATTATGGTACAGAATTTTTATCTGCTGCAGATTACCTAAATATTAAAAATGTACAACTAGAAGCAAATAGAGAACTATTATATAAATATTATAATGAATAGCGCCGCCGGTGGGACTTGAACCCACGACCTGCCGGTTAACAGCCGGCTGCTCTACCAACTGAGCTACGGCGGCATATATATAAATTACTTATTAAATTTTTAATAATCTTTTTATATCTGACTTCCTATAAATAGTTTATGGATATATTGGGTATAGGGATAAAATTATCTTTGGAAGAAGGTAAGGTAACAATAAAAAAAGAAAAGGAAAAGATGATATTGGAATATAATAATAAAACAATAACATCATCAAATTATAAAGATTATAAAAAGAATTGGCAGGCTACATTATTAATAAAAGACAATAAAATAAAATTAATAGATAGTAATATTAATTTATATGTATATAATTTTAACGATTTGAATGATAAAAATAAAACTTATAGTCTAAATCAATTAATATATTTAGGATATTTATTAAAAAAATCTGAAGAATTTATATTAAAATATGATAAATATTTATTATCTCCAACTGAAAAAATATCTATTGGAAATGGAAAAATTGGATCGGATTTTGATTCAAAATTAATAAATGAGGAAAAGATGGCCAGAGATATATTATATGTTACAGATGGACTTTTAATTATTAATAATATTATCTAAATAATTTTTTAATAATTTAATTTTATTTTTAAGCTCTTCATTTTTTATCCTTTCTATTTTATCTTTATTCAATCCCATAGTAATCCATATTAAAGAATCTATATGTAATAATGGTATATTTATTTCTTTTGATAATTTTATCCAATAATTTTTATCTTTGCTAATTTTTCCAATTCTATTATCTATTGGTATAAATATTTCAAATGGATATATTATTTTATATCCAATAATCCTCAATCCATAACCATAAATTTTTGTTGAAAATACTATTGTTTTATCATAAATATTTTGTCCCATTACTTTAGCAATTTCTGAATTAAATTTAACTAAATCATCTTTATAAATTAATAAATCTTTGTCTTTAATCCAATTATAAATTTTATTTAGTCTTTTTATTTTTATTTCTTTAAATCTTCTATTATATAAATCTATAAAAGATAAAAAATTGTTATATATATTATCATTATGCTTAGAGAAATATATAGAAAATATTTTCCAGAATTTTTCTCCCTTATATGATAATTGAAAGGCTAATAAAGAATTTATTACAATTAGTTTCAAAAATAAATTCTGATTTTTTATATTTTTATATAAAAATCTTAAATATCTATATTGTAAATCATAATTTTCTTCAAAATATAATATTTCTTCAATACTAAATTTAGATAAAATATCTATAAGATCCATTTATTAAAATTTTAAGTAAATTATATAAATGGAAATAAATAAAGAAGAATTCTTTTATTATTTAGATAGAGAATATAAAAAATTGGAATTAATATTTAAGAATATAAAATTTTTAGATAATAGGTTTGAAGATTTCCTTATATCTTATTATAAAGATTTGAAATATTTTTATGAGAAAAAAGATTTTGTAAAAGCATTTGAATTAGAAAATTACATTTGGGGAATTCTAGATACATTAATTAATTTAAGATTAATTGAAGTACCTGAAGAATATAAAAAATGGTTTAAGTTATTTATTTAGGCTTTCATATATTCTAATTAATTCATTTAGCTTTGCAATTCTCTCTCCATTTATAATTCCAAACTTTACAAATGGAACTTCATATCCAACTGCCAAATGTGCTAATATATTACTTTCAGTCTCTCCAGATCTATGAGATAATATTGGTATAAGACCATTTTCCTTACAAAATTTTACAGCTTCATATGCTTTAACAACAGAACCTATTTGATTTGGTTTTATTATAACACCCTTAATTGATTTATATATTAAAGATTTTTTTATTCTTTCTATATTTGTTACAGTTAGATCATCTCCAACAATTAAACTCTTTGTACTATTATTTATTTCTGCAAATCCTTCAAAATCTTCTTCATATAATGGATCTTCAACATAAAATAGATCATATGTATCTATAAGAAACTTTACATATCTTATCTGATCTTCTCTAGAAAATACTTTATTTTTATATCTATAAGTTCCATCTTTATATAATTGACTTGCAGCAAAATCAATTCCAAGATCAACTTTTATATTATAATCCATCTTAACTTCATCAAAGACCATTTTTATTATATTAAATACCGTTTCATCTTCTAGAGATGTTGTCCATGCACCCTCATCATTCCTTCCATATAAAAATTTATCATCCAACAATTCCAATCTCTTTCCCAATAATTTATGTATATATGATGCAACAAAAATAGATAAAGGTAAATTATCTGTATCTGGAGAAACTAAAAATTCCTGAATATTTGTACTTCTACCTTTTGCATGTGCGCCACCACCAACAACATTTGCCAATATTCTTATATTTATTTTTGGATTTTTATTAAAAAATTGATAAATTGGTTTTCCTTCATAATTAGACCATGCTCTTAATATAGCATATTCTGTAGCAATTAATGTATTACCCCCATATCTTTTTATTCCCCCAATTGATTCGAATTCATTTTCAAATTCTTTTAAATCATCTAAAGATGCTATGTCAAATGTTTTTAGAAAATCTATTAATTCATTATTAAATAATTCGGCAGCTTTTTTAGGATCTAAATATACAACTTCACCAGAACCTTTACTTGCACCTTCAGGAGCAGCTTCTGAATAACTATTTATTTCAACTTCTAATGTAGGATCTCCTCTAGAATTTAAAACAACCCTCGCTTTTGCAGATTTAATTTCCATAAATAGAAATATTTATAGAAGTCATTTATTCTTTTAATTAACTACTAAAAAGTAAATCACGATAACGTATATCCAGTAGATATTGGATTATCATAGTAATATACATAAATAGTAGAACCACTTAAAGAAGTTATTCCAAAACTATTCATATTGACTGTCATATTTATTAGAAATAGTGAATTTTGAGGTATTGTACCATTTATATATGAGTTACCAGATGATGGATCTGTTATATTATATACATAACATGCTAAATATCCTTGAGCATTTCCGCTTAAAACTAAAGGACATTTTTGACTTTTTCCATTGGTAGAAGAAAATTCTACTAAAAGATTATTTGTAATCAATTGGGTAGATCCTATATTTTGAACTAAAATAGATATATTACCGTTTGAGTTATTATAATTTACTTGTAATATTTCAACTTGAGCACCTAAATTTGAAACTTGATTACTTACATAACCCTTTGCCCATCCAACTATGATTGCACCTAAAGCTACTGTTAAAGCAATTAATATAATTGTTGCAATCAAAGGGGATACAGCCTTTATTTTCATAATATATTTAAAAATTTAGTAATATATAAACCTTATACCTTCTTCTTTATATTTATTTTTAACCTTTCCCATGGCCTTTTATCTATTAATTTTCCATCTAAAAAAATTGAATAATCATTAAAATAAAAAATAAATTTCGATATGTTCTTTGGAACTATATATATTTTATCTCTATTCTTTATATAAAATGTATTTTTTGTTTCATTTATTATTTCTCCATAAATACCCTTTAAACCTTTTATTTTACAATCATATACTTCTACATTTAATCCAATAAATTCATAAGATAAAAAATATTTATTCAATTTCATTAGATATTTCTATATTCTCTTCCTTAAAACCTAATTCCAATAATAATTTCTTTATTTTTTCCCTATGGTCCCCCTGCAATTCTATTAAATTATCCTTATATGTACCTCCACAACCTAACTTTTGTTTTAAACTTTTCAATGTTTCCTTTGCAATAGATGGATCTACACCCTCTATAATTGTGACAATCTTTCCATAACTCCTTTTTTCAGCCCTTACAATAATCTTCTGAAATTCCTTCTCTATTTCCTTTGTTGTATTCTCTAAATCTATTGGAAGACCTGAGAAAAGTTTCTTTTTCATCCCACAACAATGTTTTCTCTAGCCATTTTCTTTCTCAAATTCCTTATCGCTTTTGTATTACTTCCTAAATTTTTTCTTCTTGCATTGCTTCTCAATTTTATTAATTCCAATATGGTGTTCTGGTCCACCATTATAATATAATGATTAACAATATAATATTTAAGTTTTATATTCAATATCTTCAGGCCTCCAATATGGATTAATCCCATCAATTACATTTATACCATTTTTGTACCATAAAATTCCAGTCCATGCAATCATAGCACCATTATCATTTCCCAAATCTAAAGGAACAGTTCCAAATTTTACATTCCTTTCATTACACATTAAATATAAAATCTCTTGTAATCTTTTATTTACAGAAACTCCTCCAGTTAATCCAAATTCTCTTTTATCTAATAAAGATAATCCTCTTTCAGATATTTCTGCTAACATTGAAAATATATATTCCTGAATAGAATAAGATAAATCATATATATTAATATCTTTACTTTTTATTAGATTTTTTATATATGTATATATTCCTCCCAATTGTATATCCATTCCTTTAACAGAATATGGCAATTTTATTAGATTTTTTCCTTTTTTTGATAATTCTTCAATCTTTGGACCAGCTGGAAATCCAATATTTAATAATCTACCAACTTTATCTAAAAAATTTCCGACACCCATATCTAAAGTCTCCCCAACAATTCTATATTTATTTCCTTCAAACGATAATAACATCGTATTTGCTCCTGAAACTAATAAAATTAGGGGATCTATAAATTTATTATATAATTTAACAATTTCGGCATGTGCTATTAAATGATTTACTCCAATTAAATTTGAACTAAATATTTTAGAAAATAATTTACCACTAAAATATGCTTGAATCAGTGTTGGATATAAACCAGGTCCCGCAGAATATGAAATTAAATTTATTTTTCTTTCAAAATTATTTAAATTATTTATATATAAATTTAAGCTATTTTCCAATTCTTTATTATCGGAAACTATTTTATTATTTTCAACCCATATTTTATTATTATTATATATTATATACCTTTTTCTATTCCATGGTTCATCATAAAATATTTCTTCAGATTCTTCTAATTTGTTTTTTATCTCATATAATGCATCTACAATATAAAATTTACCATTTAATTTCTTAAAAATGAATCCCGCTTTCCATACAGAATTTCTTAAAATATTAATATTCTCTTTAGAATGTAGCTCTGCAGCTTCTCTCGGATGTATTCCTCCTTTCTCACTTTTATATATTATTCTCTCATTAGAATATATATTTCCATTCTCATCAACAATTCCAATTGAATATGTATGAGCAGTAGACTCTATTCCTAAAGAAATTATCATTGAGATTTTTGCGATTTAAATTCTTCATATATTTGATTAAAATCTTTATTTCCATATTCTTCTATTTTAGTATTTATTTGTACAATTTCTGGAGATATTGTATTTCCTCTAACCAATTTTTTAACCCTTACCTTTTTATTTTCATTATACCACACATATTTTTTGTTCATTCCTTCAACATAATTTACCATTGGAGCACCTTCAAATCCAGAACCACCGGTTATCCTTAATTTATATCCATCTAAATTAATTACTGATCCATCAATTATATCTCCAATTTTCTTACCTACTAATGATTCATCTTTTGTTTGTACTTGAATAGACTTTCCAGTCTTTGGATCTGATACTACAACTTTAAATATAATTTCTTTTCTCTTGTTTGCCATTTTATATCAATTATAGAAAATATTTTTATTCTTTAATGAAAAATTTTTATATAACAAATACTTTAAATTTATTATGAGAGAATTATTACATATTGAACAAAATGATGAATTTCCAAATCTTTTTAATGGAATAATATTAAATTTACCAAATACAAATGCAATAAGCATAATAGATTATGATTTAAATATAAATACTTATATAAATCTAAAAGTATCATATCCTTTCTATTTTGGATTTATTCCTAGAACTTTTATTGATAATTATCCATTATTTTTCTCTTTTTTCTCAGATAAAAAATTTGATATACTCAGTTTATTAAGATTAGAACCTCTATACTTTTTTAAAATCCCAAAAGATATTACAATAAATATAATTTATTCAAAATTACCTAGTCAAAATATAAATATAGATAAGGAAAGCATTGAAAATATATTAAAAGATTTCTTCGATATAGATAATATAATTCCATTATCCAAACCATCACATATTTTAGAAAATACAAATAGAGAATATAAGAGAAAGTTTAGCAAAATTAAAAAGTTATAAACCCCAAGCAGGATTTTCTTTTCTCATTATATTTGCTATTTCCTTTAATATTTCTTTTTGTTCATCATTTAAAATATCTTTATTTTCCTTAAATTTTCTATAATCATTTTCAGATATAAAAGTATATAATATATCATCTTCAAACAAATTTCTTCCAACTACTGCATCATCTATAGATACAGCAACTTTATCATTTTTAATAGCTACATCTATATTCTTTTTTTCTTTTTGTATTGCCAAAATTCTTCCGATTATTTTTCCATCTAAATTAATTAAATACACATCTTTTTTTATTTCTCCCGCCAAAACTTCAACTCCAACAATTGCAGGATTTGATCTTCTAAATATATTTCCTTTCAATATTTTTATCTTTCCTACTGGTGGCAATTCTCTTAATATTCTTTCCTTATTATATTTTATATCATTAATATATTTCTCAATTTTTTCAATTAAATCGTATATAACATTTGATATTATTAAATTTATATTTGAAGATTTTACATATTCTTCATCATTTTTATTTATTCCAATATTAAATCCAACTATTACAGAATATTGAGGATATTTTTCCTTCATAGATAATGCTATATTTATATCTTCTTTATTTATATCCCCTATATCTGCCTTTTTTATTGGAATATTTCTATCTCTTAACATTTTTACTAATACTTCTAGTGATCCCAATGTGTCAGCTTTAACAATAATACCTTCCTTATCAGTTTGAAATATTATATTTTCAATATCTCCCTTTAATTTCTTTTCTATTTCCTTTAATTCTTTTTCATCATTATATACATATATTGTAGAACCTGGTAGAGCATTATCTAATCCATCTGCAGATATTCTTAT
Organism: Candidatus Nanobsidianus stetteri; assembly: GCA_000387965.1. Lineage (GTDB taxonomy): Archaea > Nanobdellota > Nanobdellia > Nanobdellales > Nanobdellaceae > Nanobdella > Nanobdella stetteri. Next base: position 40,429 of record APJZ01000005.1, read on the forward strand.
CCCACTTGCTGCATATGCTATATCAATTTCTTTAAATTTATTTCTACCAGCAAATCTAATATCTGTTAAGGGTACTGGTTTTAATATTAATTTTACTTTTGTTGTTTTAATACCATCTTTTGTTAAAAATGCAATTTTATCACCTTTTTTTATTTTACCATCATATAATATTATATCTATCACACTACCTAAACCTTTTTCTTCTTTTACTTCTAAAATTACTCCGACACCATTTCCTTCAACATTTATTTTTAATTTTTCTTCTAGATATCTTTGGGAAAGCCCTGCAATTAATAATAATAAATCGGGAATACCTTCCCCAGTTTTTGAAGAAACAGGAACAATTGCAACCTGTCTTCTAAAATCTTTTACTCTATCATATCTATCAGAATCAAATCCCAATTCATATAATTTAGCTACAATATTATATGTATATTCTTCTAATTTATTTATTACTTTTTGATCCTGATATTTTATACTTTCTAAAAATGGTTTATTTTCATAAGGTTTCCATCCATCTATTTTATCTATTTTATTTAATGCAATTAAAAATGGTACTTTTAATTGTTTACATATTTCTATTGCTTCATATGTTTGTTTTTGAAATCCTTCTAATATATCTATTACAATAATTGCTAAATCTGAGACAGATCCTCCCCTTTTTCTTAAATTACTAAATACTTCATGACCTGGGGTATCTATAAATAATAAAGAAGGAATCTTTAGATCAAATTTAAACATATTTAATAGTGGTTTTGATATTTCTCTAATTATATCGATTGATACTTCTGTAGCTCCTATATGTTGAGTCATTTCACCAACTTCTTTTTTTATATAAGATGTATTTCTAATCTTATCTAATAGAGAGGTTTTACCAGCATCAACATGACCTAAAACAACAATTATTGGAGATCTTATCATTTAAAAATAATTTATAAGAAAAACTTTTATTTATGGCCATATCCATCTTCTATATAAACCTTTTTCATTTGCAAAATTATTTGCTCTTTGATAAGATTCTGTTGTACCAATATCAAACCAATATTCTTTATCATCGTTATATACATATCCATACAATTTTTCTCCCCTTTTTATTAAATATTCAAAGAAATTTCCCATAGAATCTTTACTATAATTAGAATTCATATATTCATCTAATAGATATAATTTTTCTTTTGGAATATAATATATTCCAGTAGATATTGTAGTATATAATGGATTTTGAGGTTTTTCATAAAATTCTTTTATTATATTATTTTTTAATTTTACTACTCCATAATTTTTTGCATCATCAGGATTTTTTATATCATATATTGCTAAAGCTATAGAATTATTTTCATTTCCCAATTTAATTATTTTATTTAAATTAAAACTAAACAAATTATCCCCCAACAATATTAATAGATTATTATTTATACCCATCTCTTTTATTGCATAATGTAAACCACCAATTGATCCAAGTTTATTTTCTTCAGAATTTGATGGTTCAATTACCAATCTTATTTTTCCAATTTGATATGGTTCATAAAAAGAATATAATGCTGATAGAATATGTCTAAAATGATTTTCATATTTTTTATTTGTAGATATAATTATCTCATCTGAACCAGTTTCTAATGCTTTTTCTATTATATAATATATTAAAGGTACTCCTCCCACTGGAAACAATGGTTTTGGTACATAATCTGATAATGGTCTAAATCTCTTAGCAAAACCACCTGCTAATATTAAAGTATCTAGACTCATAAAGAAAAATTATCAAAAAAATTTATGAATAAAATAGTTCATAATTTCCAAATCCTTGTGGTATAAATGTATTATTTGTAGATATTATATTTCCATTACCTGCTACTATCTTTTCTACAATATAACTAGTAGCAGGTGGTAGATCAATAAATGTAATATTTCCATTTATATTTCCTATTATAGATATTCCTTCATAATAATTATATAATACATTATTTACATTTGCATTATATATTACACTACTTAAACTATTTACAAATCCTTGTGAATTATTATAATATATATTTACACTTCCTGTAGATGTTGTTAAATTATTTATATATCCACTTCCATATATTTCCATACCCAATTGTGAATTATATAATGATATATTTGTTGCATTACCTGTTAAATAATATCCAAATAATCCTCCATTTGTTGTTACATTTATTATATTATTATAAGTAGTTTCATATAATCCAAATACTTGTCCTACTTTTATATAATCATTTTCTATATTATTTCCTGAAGAAGTTAAATATATTCCAAATATATTTGATTGTATATTATTATTTATTATATTATTATTATTTCCGTTGTTTATCTTTATTCCAAATATATTTGATATTATATTATTGTTTTCTATTACATTATTTATTGCATTTCCATCAAAATATATTCCAAATATTTGTCCATTTATATTTGAATTATTTATTATTACATTATATGGATTATCATCATATATTCCCCATACTGATGATTGAATATTAACATTATCTATTGTTGAATTTTGTATATAACCATATATTGATCCTATATTTCCATTTATTGTAGAATTATATACATTTACTATTGATGGATTCTTTACATCTATTCCAAATAATCCTGAATTTATATTTGAATTTATTAAATTTAATTCTCCATTATTTACATTTATTGCAAATAGATTTGTATTAATATTTATATTCTGTATTGTTACATTTGATGATAATATTTGTATAACAGGTAATCCTGGATTTGCTGGTTCAAATATTGTATTTTGTCCTAATAATGTTATATTTTTTCCTTGTGGGTTTATTATTAAATTTACTAAATATACTCCTGGAGAGAATACTATTATTGGTATAGAACTATTAATTGCTGAATCTATTATTCCTTGTATTTGTGTATTACTTAGTGTATTATTTATTACTGATACATTATATGAATTTTGTGATATATATATTACTTGTGGATTTGTATACTGATTTAATCCATAATTATTATATGCATATACTCTATACCATATTGAATAATATCCATTACTATTTAATTTTGCATATTGTTGTAATATTCCATTGTATAATATATCTGAACATGAATTTGCTATTGTTACCCATTGATTGCTTGTTTGATTTAATAATTGTATATTACAATAATCTTGTCCTAATGTATTATCATATACATTTGAATTAATTTCTAATAACCATATATTTTCTTGCGTACCATTTGATGGTGTAGGATATACATATGATACATTAAATATTGGTTGAGGTAATGTATAAATATATATTCCAGTTGAATTTGTCTGTCCTAATGGATTAGATGTTGATAATTGTATTGTTATATTTCCACCATTTGGTATAATATTATATAATCCTGGTAAATTATATGATGAATTTTCATAATTTAATTGAATAATATTATTACCTGGTGTTACATTTATACTATATGTATTTCCATTTATTGTTACATTTACATTTGGATAGTTTGTATAAAATGATATATTTAGTTGATAGTAATTTGATATTGAATTATTTGAAGGAGAGATAATATATATTTGTGGGTTATTATATAATTGTTGTACATTAACTATTATTGTGGTAGAATTAGTAGCACCGTTCTGTGCTGTACCTGAAATTGTTACTGAATATGTTCCTGGAGTAATTGAAGATGATGCAGTAACGGTTAAAGTTACAGATGCATTTGGAGTAATAGTAGTATTAGATAGTGAACATTGTAGATTTGAATTACTTGTAGAACAAGATAAAGTTACTGGCAAAGGTGTATTTCCTGTTAATTGATTTACATATATTGTTGTTGAATTACTATAATTTGTATAAACATCTATATTACTTGGTCCTGTAATATTAAAGGTAAATACAGGAAATCCTAATACTAGTGCAGAGACATATTCAGTTGATCCTGGACCAGGGCCGACGTTAAATGAAACCTTATAACTACCTGGAGCTAAATCTTTACATTCTGCAGCATATACACTAATTTGAGGTGAAGATGTTAAAAATAATTGAGAACATCCGGAAGGTAATGTTATTCCGCCAATATTACCTCCATTCTTTGTTCCTCCCGAGGATATTAATATTAATACTGTATCATTTTGTCCAGAAACTGTATATGAAACTGTTACCGCAGTTGGTTTATTAAATGTATTTGTAAAAGTAGTTAAAATAACTGGAACAGAATAATTATTTATAGAAACTCCGCCTATTGCACGATTATTAGATGTAGTAGTAAATGAACATGTATTTGTACTAGAATTTCCAATTACTGCAAAACCTCCATTATTTACCATTACATTAAAGCTTGGGGTAAGAGTTGAACCTGCAGAAGCAGCAACACAATAATATAGATTTGCTGTAGTTAATGTTATACTATTTGCTTGAGCACTATTACTTCCGACAACATCTGCTCCTACTTGTGAATATATACTAAATGTAGAAATTAATAATAGAAAACTTACTATAGCAAAATATAATATTCTTTTTATTCCCATGAAATATTAGAAAATATTATCCAATATAAAATTATGATTGTTAATAAGTTTTATCATTTATGATAATCGAACCCGGGCCCGGGGGGATTCGAACCCCCGATCTTCGGGTTAAAAGCCCGACGCTTTACCAACTAAGCTACGGGCCCAACAATATTTAATTTATATTCATGATTCTTATATAAATTTTTCATTATCCATATAAAGATATATAATCTATAGATCCATTAAAATATTGAAAATAATTTAAATGTACTGTTGGATAAATATTCATTAATATATTTGGAAGACCAACAATTTTATCCCCATTATATAAGTATAATATTGTATTATAATTATTTATAATTAAGAATTTTTTACTTGTATTTATATAAATACTAGAATTTCCAATTAAATTAAAACTGCAATATAAGAAAGTTCTTGTATATACACTAAAAAATGAAGAACTTAAATAATTATTGCAATTATAATATGCAGAATTATTTGCTATACTAATATTTTGTGTTGTTCCATATATATAAACTTGTAAAATTGATGATACATTTATATTAGAGTTCTGAATTATTTCTATATTGTTTGAACTCATATTATAAAAAAATTCTATACAATTATTACAAATAAAAGGGTTTGTAGATAGAAATATAACATCGGGAGTATAATAATATGAAAAAGAATAATTTATATAATTATATACTATTTGAGAATCATAAAATTGAGAAAAATAAAAAGAACTAAGATACAATTTTTGATATTCTGATATTTTATATAATCCGGTAGAATATTGAGATAATCCACTAACTATATCTTGATATATATAAATTATAATATATAAGAACACTGCAAGTGTAATTAATACCTCAATCCAACTTTGAGACTTCATATTGTTACATTAATACTTTGTTCTTGTATATATTTTTCCCCATTATAATTTAATATTACTTCTACAATATATGTGCCAGTACTATTTAATTCAATGGATTGAGAATAATATCCATTCTGCAATATTGGAAAATTCTGATAAACATAATTTCCAGCTGAATTTATTACATATATTGTTAATGGTGCATTTGATATTGGCTGCGCATCAATGTATCCATATACTTGTATGTTTATTGGAGTATATACATAAGCAGTTGTTGGAAAAACTTGTAAATTAAATGATACAAAAGAAGGTAAAACAAAAATTACTATAGATAATAATCCTATTAAATTATTTATTGCTAAATGTTTTACTGAAGACCTTATTTTTCCAGTTTCAGCAATACCCATTATAATTGATGCTGAAATTCCTACCATAATTATTGATAAAGCTGTAATAAACTTTAACCATGGATAATTTATTTGAGAAGAAAAGAAATTAAATGCTGTATGAACAGTAGAAACTGAAACTTGACTTATTATCAATGGTTTAATTGTATTTAATATAGAAATTGATAATCCAATAAATATAACAAATATAGCATATAAAACCATTATTTGTTGTGATACATATGCTTTCTTTAGTCCTTCTAATTCTTTTACGGATTCTAGATCATTGTATAACCTTTTTAAAACCTTTGAAATATCACCTCCACCCTTATATGTTTCTAGTATTACGTAATTAATCATCTTTATGTTTGGAAGTTCTTCAAAATACATATTAAATAGCATAAATGCTTTTTCAAACGACATACCCCATGCAATCCAATTATACAATTTTTTAACTAAAATAGACAGATATCCCAAATCTACCGAAGACAGATATCCCAAAGCATCCAATAATGTCATTCCAGATGATAAACTTTCAGATAAATAAGATAAAAAATATGTATAATTATTAGATATGTTTTCATATATTTTACCTTCAATATATTTGTAAAATAAATATGGAACTCCTCCTATAATATATATAACTATTATTAATATTGAAAGTGCTATATAGTTTTCATATAATTTAAATATTATTCCAAATATTCCAATAATTGCTGCAAATAAAATAGATATATACAATATAAATCTATCTTCTTTAATATATAAACCAAAAACATTTATCTCTTTATAATGTAATGGATCCTTTACATTAAAAATTTGATCTATAAATCTTTCAATTAATCCTTTCTGATTTACCTTTTTATTATATGCATTAGTTATCATTATACTTTTAATTTTAGATGTCAATATTTAAATATATGGTTGATATATTTAATCAATTTTTTAGTGGTATAGAAAAGGATCTATTAATAATTAATTCTAAGGAGGATCCTTTTAAGTATATATATAAAGCTAAAATATATTCAATAGGAATATCAATATCTATATCGATATTAACATTCTTTTTTCTTTTAATGTATAATATAAGAGTATATGGATCTTTTAATCCAGTTTCTCCAATAATATTTGGAATAACTGCTGGTATTTTAGGATTTTTTGGATCTTTATTATTATTTAAGAAATATCCTTCAATAGAAAAACAAAATAGAGCTAGAAAAATAGATAATTCATTATATTATGCTGTATTATATATGGCTTCTTTAGTTTCTTCTGGTGCAACTCCAAAAGCGCTATTTGAATTATTGTCAAAATATAGCGAATTCTCAGAAATAAAAAAGGAAGCGTCTGATATAATATACTTAATAGATACTATAGGATTATCATTACCAGTAGCATTAGAAAGAAAAGCAGAATATTCTCCTTCAAAGAAATGGGCTTCAATATTAAATGGAATGAAATCGATAATAGTTGAAGGTGGAAATCTTGAAGAATATTTATATAATGAAGCTGCAAAATTATTTGAGGAATATAAAAGAAAAATAATAGAATATTCGAACAATATGCAGGTATTCTTAGAAATATATATAACATTGATAATTGTAGGAGTTATATTTATAATTATATTAACTACATTGATGGGCTCTATTGCTGGAACAAACTTTCAATATATAGAATTTCTACAACTAATGAGTATATTGATAATATTGCCAATGGGTACAGCAATGTTTATTATATTACTAAAAGCAATTAGTCCGTTTGAAACATAGTATAATTTTATCCTCCACTAATGTTAAGATTATATATATTTAAAATATTTTGAACTAATTGATTATCATTTATTACTTTAATTTCTCCATTTTCTAATCCGCTTTTAATTATATCTACAAAATTTCCATTTTCATATTTCAAATAATCCAAAATTCTTTCTGATATTGAATATGAAAGATAGATTATCAATGTATTATTTATATTATTTATATATGAAATTGGTATGTTTGTAATTCCATTATTAGTAAATACAAAGGCTCCACAGGAGTCACCTACACATAATATAAATGAATATTGTGGATATATTATATTTAATTTTGTATAATATAATTTATAGTTTTCCATATATAGAGAATTATTTAATAAATAACCGTCTACCTCACTAATAAATTCTACAGAAGCATTTGGATTGGTAAAATTAAGATTTTTTTGATTAAATACACCATTTATTGACATTTTAATTATATCATAAGTTGTTAAATTTAATTCATAATATCTAATTTCAGTCTCATTATCCGAAATGTTATAAACATACGGTAATTTAAGAGAATATACTGGATAAAATAAATATCTATATATTATTGAAGCTAAAATCATAAAAATTGAAAATACTATTAAAAAAATCAAAATTTTATCTCTAATAGATGACTTCCTCAATATTCCTCTCATAATTATAGATTTCTTCTGGCTTAAATATTATAGATATCTCTCTTTCCGCATCTTTTTCAGTTTCTGATGCATGAACAACATTCCTTAAAACAATCTTATTCCAATTTGCATAAGCTATTGATACATGAGCATAATCTCCTCTAATAGTACCTGGTGGAGCTTTTAAAGGTTCTGTCGGTCCAACTAATTTTCTAACTTCTTCTACACAATTAACACCTTCCAATACTATAGCAACTACTGGACTTGATGTTATAAAATCTATCAACCATCCTCTTATTATACTTCCAATTTTCTTTGGATCATCAGTTCCAAATTCTTTTATAGGATCCAATCCCATCTCTTTATATCTTGCTATTGTCTTATTTCCAACACTTTCCAGCCATTTTTCATCTGCATAGTAAAATTGTTCTGCCTGTTCTCTTGTTAATTTTATCATTTTTAATCCCATAATTTTTAAACCTGCTTTCTCAAATCTAGATATTATTTCTCCAATAATTCCTCTTTTAACACTATCTGGTTTTAGTACTACCAACGTCTTTTGTATTAAATGTTTTCCATTCATGTTTTATTATAAAATATAGTCCATTTTAGCTTTTTATTATCTCTTTTCATTTCCCAATTTCTAATACACTTTCTTGAACAGAAATATAAAACGGTACCGTTATTCAATGCATATATAATTCCAGTACCAGGCTCTATTTCATTTCCACAATATGAACATTTATTCTTAACGACCATCTTTAATCTTTCTTTTCAATTGGCATGGCCGATATTTCTGTTTCCCTTAATAATATTATATCCCCCTTTCTAACAGGTCCTATTACATTCCTTCTAAGGATTTTTCCGGAATCTGGACCATCAAGTACTCTTACAATAACGTGAGTAGCTTCACCCCTCATACCAGTTCTTCCAACTACATCTAATACTTCTGCTTTGTATCCTTTAGTCCATGTTACAATATTTTCCTTTACAACATTTTCTTCAGCATTCCTTATACCTTCTTCACCCACTTTTGATACAACTTTTCTAGGCATATTGTAAGTAATTGTAAAATAATTTTTAAATCTTTTATTAAAATATGTAAAAATGACATCTGAAAATTCTAATTTAAATAATAACAATCAAGAAATAAAAGTTAATGGATTAAGAAAAATATTATCAAAGAATATACTTATAGATATATTAATAATTATATTTATATTCTTATTTACTTTAGGATCCAGAGGTTTATTAATGAATTTCTTAGGAAATTATTCCTTAGTAGGACCTGATGCATACTTAATGTTTAAATATTTTGAATCCTTGGTATTTAATCATACAGTAAATAGTTTTACATATAATTTAGATTATCCACTACCATTTTATTTGTATAATAAAGATCTTGTATCATATTTGGCATTTTTGGCTTATTTGATGTTTCAGAATTTTGGTAACCAAATTATTTCACTATTAAATATTTTACAAATACATCCAGCATCAAATATTATATTATGGTTAGCAGCAGACTTTACCAATGCTTATGTACCTGCAATCGCTTCAATTATATTCTATTTCTTAGCAAGGAATATATTTAAAGATAAATATTTAGCACTTTTTTCTTCTATGATTTTTGCTATAAATCCATTTTTGACAACAAGATTGATTTTATTTGATACCGAATTGGGAGCGGTTATTTTCCTAGTATTATCTTTTTACCTTATAATTAAATACTTCAATGCAAAACCTGAGAATAATATATACAAAAAATTATTCCTAATTCTTTATTCAATTGTTAGCTTAATAATATTTTATAAAACATCTCTATTTCCAAATCCAGATGTATATTTAACAATTGAATTATTTTTATTCTTTTTTATTTTACTATTATTATATCCAATATTCAAAGGATCAAGAGCATATTATTTGACGTTATTAATATTTACTACAGCATTGACTAGAAAAGGATGGGGTGGATGGATAATAATACCAATTGTATTTGGTTTAACATTATTAATTAGATATTTCTATAATAGAGATTATAAAGATATATATTTTTATTTACCATATATCGGATTTACAGGAATATTAGATAATTTATTAACACCTGGAGTTTTAGGAATTGATTTATTCTTAAGTTATCATAATTTATTTTTAGAACTTTCAATGATACTAATATTTTTATATGAAATATTAAAAGATAATAAAATACTGGAAAAAATTACTGAAAATAGAATATTCATTATAAAAAGATATATTAAAGATGATAAATTGCTAAAAAAATATACAATATTTATATTAATTTTTATCATATCTTTACCATTTTTAATTGACAAATTAGTTACGTCTTTCTTATATAATCCATTTACATATGCTAGAATGGGTTCTACAATTGCAGAATTTCAGCCAACCACTGCAGGATATTATTTAAGTTTATTTGGACAAATAGGTTTAATATTAACTTACTTAGGTTTGGGATATTTAATATTTGATAAAAATAAATCTAAAAACCTTTTAATATCACAATTTTTATTTATATTTATATTAACTATATCAGAATTTCTTATTGGTCCATCTACATATCTTTTAATATTTTATCTATTAATTTATTCTATATTTATAATATCATATAATAAAGAAAACAATAAACACGATATTATAAAGACAATATTTGAGACATTTGCATTATCAATTGCCATTCAATTTGTAATATTCTCAGATTTAGTAATTAATGGTATATTCATAAGTATATTTATATCTTGGATTACTTTTTTCATTTTAATAGTCTATATTTCTTTATTCAATAGAAATCTAAGTGATGAAGAAATCTTTGTATTATCATTATCATTCATAGCACTTATTGTAGGAAAATATATATATGAATTGGTTTATTATAATGGTTTAGCTTTCCCATTATTATATATATTTGGTATAGAAATATTCAATTTGTTTAAAGATGAATTTTCCAAATTAAAGAATATTATAAAGGAAAACATAATATTAATATTACTATTAATTTCATCTATTTCAGGAATGTCTTTATATATATCAACGGGAATATTCTTATTCTTAATTCCAATGATATTTTTAGGAATATATATTTTGTATGAATACATATTAGATAAAAATCTAGAACTATTTAGTTTATTTAAATATAGCTTAATTTTATTTACAATATTCGGTCCTATATTTTCTATAAGCAATAAAGTCTATGGATATCCTGGATATATAGTAAACTATTTTTCAAGTGCTGGTCAATTTGGAACTCCAGATTATGAAATAAATACTTTCTTATGGATAAGCCAAAATACTCCACAAAATTCTATTATAAATTCCTGGTGGGATTATGGATATTATATTTACGTATTAGGAAATAGAACTGCATGGATAAATGGTGCAAATGCCTATCCATATTGGAATCATTTAATGGGTAGATATGGATTATCTTCAGACAATATAACACAAACATTACAATTGTTCTATGTACATGCAGATTATAATTATCAGACATTTAAAACATTAGAATTATTCAATGAAAATTCTATATTTTATAACTATTTATATAAATATTTAGGATTTAATGAAAGCGAAGTAAATGAAATTGAAAAATTAAAGGATTCTCTAGGATATAATAATTGGATAAATCTATTATATCAATTTAATGGATCTCTAGAATCTATTTCATCATATAATTTATCTCAACAAGATATAGAACTATTAGAAAAATTATATAATATGAATTACTTGAAACCTGCATATTTGTATATAGATCCTACAGATATAGGAAAATCCTTTGCTTTCCAATTTTTAGGATCAAATGAAAGTTATGATAAAGAATCTTGGATATCTCAATTTACATCTGGAACAACAATAAATCCAGGACCAGCAATTCCTTCAGTATATTATGATGGATATTATATATTTGCAACAAATAATAGTTTATTTTACTTTGGTCAAGAACCATTAGATCAAGATTTGAATATTAATGGAACTATAATAAATAGATGTATATATGTACAAAATCTTGGTATAATTAACCAAAATAGTTGTGGAATAATAACAGAAGTTCAATTATTATTTAATCAATCTATAGTAGAAAGATCTGGAATATATCAAACATTAAATATAAACAATATTAATCCAAATAATTTAATAGGAGCATATGTATATATCTATTATCCATTAAATAATCAACAATATATACTCTCATTAAAATATGTAGATATGAATGGACAATTAGTTACATTTAATAATTCTCAATACGGTGGATTATTATATATAACCCAATATTATTCATTATTACAGCAAAATAATCCATTGGGATCGTTCTTATATGCATATTTTATATCACAAAAAGCTACTCAATATGATTGGGTACAACTATACTTCTTAAATAACAATTATAATGGAACATTTGATCTTGTATTTTATTCAAATGAATTATATGGTCTTCCTTCAATAATATATTACGATATTCCTCCAGCAAAGGTATGGGAAATCAATTTCCCAGAGAACTTTACTGTTCCGGATTATTTATATTGTATATATCTAGCAACAAATATTCAACAAATAAATGAGTGTGGAAAAATATATAATTTGGCCTATTATGAAAATTTAAAAGATTATTATAATGTATAAAGAAATTTTAATTGCTATATTACCATTAATATTGTCTTTTTTTGTTTCATATTATTTAATAAAAAAATGGATACCCATTGCTCATAGAGAAGGATATGTAGGAAGAGATATGAATAAGTATAATAAACCAGAAGTAGCAGAAATTGGCGGTTTATATGCAATAATTGGTATAATATTTGGAATATTATTATATATTGGATTAAAAGTATATATATTGAAAACTACAGAAGATTTGATAGAAGTATTTTCTATATTAACATTATTATCATTAACTACAATATTGGGATTATTTGACGATATATTAGGATGGAAAAAGGGATTAAAACCTTTGCAAAGAGTATTTTTAACATTTATATTAGCACTACCATTAATGATAATATCCGTAGGCAATTCATATGTTAATTTACCATTTATTGGAGAAGTAAATTTTGGAATATTATATCCACTATTGATAGTACCAATTGCAATAATGGGTACATCAAATGCATTTAACATGCTTGCTGGATATAATGGTCTAGAGGGATCTATGGGAATTTTATTAATTGGCGCAGTTGGATTAGAATCATATTTAACTAGTAATTATTATTTAGCGGAAATATCATTAATAACAATATTTTCAATAATAGCGTTTCTAATATTTAATTGGTATCCATCAAAAGTATTTCCAGGAAATTCATTTACATATGGTATTGGATCTTTATTTGGTGCAATAGTAATATTGGGAAACCTTGAGAAATTTGGATTAATTTTATTTATACTATATTTCTTAGAGTTAATATTATTTATAAGAGGGCTATTAAATCATGTATATAAAGAAAACTTTGGAATACCTGATGAAAATAATAATCTAAAAGAACCATATGATAAAATATATAGTATTACCCATCTTGCAATTAGAATAAATAGAAAGATATTTAAGAAAGCAACAGAGAAAATGGTGGTATATACAATAATTTTATTACAAATAATAATAACAATATTTGCTTTCTTATATGGATAACCTAATTTATATCTTTTTTAATAAAGATGCAAAAAAATTATTTTATAATATTAAAATACTAGATAATTTTTGCCAAAAAAATAATTTAAACCTAATTTGTATAACTAATAAAGAATATAAAAACATAGCACTAAAAATAAAAGAAAAATATAATTTAACATTTTATTTATTAGATAATGAAAGAGACATAAGAAAAATAAAAATTGAAGGAAATAATATAATAATATACAATAATATAGATAAAAATATATATGATGTATATAGAAAAAGAAAATTCAAGGATGGGTTTATTGGTTTAATACGAGAGAATTTTATAATTTTCCATCTAATAAATCCATATATAATATTTGGAAAAAACATTAGAATATATGAAAATTTTTTATTAACATATTTAGGAAATAAAAAATTCTATATAGATGAAAAATGTAAAATTGACAAATTCTTCTTAGAAGAATTATTTATTAATTTAATAATATATTATGATAAAATAATTAAGACTTTTAATAAGATATTAAATTTAAAATATTTTAAGGATTATATATATGAAAAAATAGGATTAATAGCATACAAAGTTATCACTTTTTTATTATTGGTAATTTTAGCTAGAATATTAACAGACACATTCTATGGAGCATATGTATCAATATACAATTTCTTAGGACTGATTGCTGGAATAATTGGATCTTCAAATATAATATTAACAAAATATCTTTCCGAATATAAAGATAATAAATATATTAGAATAGATATATATTTAAAAGTTATTTTTTCATTATTTATTCTTTTAATTATTTTATTATTTCCAAATTATTTTTTATCTACAACCTTTTATGGATATAGCTTTTTAGATATATTGATTATATATATAACTGCAATATTATTATCTTTAATTGGAGTTTATTTTTCTATATTTTATTCACAATTAAATATAAAATCTGCTAAAAATCTATATATATTAGAGGCTTTACTTAAATTTATTTTCATAGTTTCTTTAGCAATTATAATAAAAAATGTTGGATTTATATTTGGTTTATTTTTAACATATTTTATTTTAAATCTAGTTTATCTTTATAAATTAAAGAAAAATAAAATTAATTTTTTATCAATATTAAAAGAAAAAATTAATTTTAATGATTTTAAAAAATATATAAAATCTACTATACTTATTAGTTTGCCAGTAACTTTATTGGGTTTATATTCTTCAATAGATATACAAATATTAAGAACATTTACAGACTACAATACAGTTGGAGAATTCTATTCAGCGTTGGTAATTGTATATACATTATCTGGAATATTTACTATAAATAATATAACATTACCTAGAATATTAAAATGGGAAAAAGAAAGAGTTATTAGAAACATAAATAGATTATTATTAATACAATTTCTAATTAATATTATATTAACTGGATTGCTTATATTGATTGGACCCTATATAATATTATTTATATTTGGGGAAAATTATCAATTATCGGCAAATATAATAAAATATCTCTCAATTATTTTGATAATAAATTCTTTTAATATATATACATTAATATTGTATAGAAAAGATATGGAAAAATATTATCCAATATATGCAATAACAACTGCCATACTTTCAATAATTACAGATATTATATTAATATCAAATTTCAAATTATATGGGGCAATTGTCTCAGCAATATTGGCAAATGTATATATTGGATTAATAAGTTATATTATATATGAAACAAAATTCCATAATATCCCTTCCAGATCTATTTTTAGATATAATTACAAAGAAAATAGATATAAATAAAAATACTGGAAATATAAATCAGGAAATCAGATTAAAAATTGGAGGAAATGCTGCAAATTTTTCAATTGCATTGGGTAAAATTGGAATTAAAAATAAATTAATAGCTGGATGTAATAAAATTTCAGAATTAATATTTAGACAATATATAAAAGATAAAAAATTAAAGATAAGATTTTTACCAATATATATAGATATTTCTATTACTATTAGTTTAGAAGATAATGATAGAATTATGATAACAGATCCAAAAGGTATTCAAATTGGAATTAATGAAATAAAAAAATATGAAAAATTATTAAAGAAAACAAAATATATATTCTTTGGAAATTGGAATAATAATAAAAAGTCCAATGAATTATTAAAATATATAATTAATTTAAATAGAGATGCAAAAATATATTTGGATATAGGAGATCCTTCAATAAATATTGAAAATTTAAATGAATTAATTAAAATATTAAAAGAAAATAGAATATGGGTTTTAAGTTTAAATGAATATGAATTAGAATATTTAGGAAATTTTCTTAAATTGGATTATGAGAATCTATTAGATTTAGCAAATAAATTATATAAAATATTAAATGTAGAACATCTAGATATTCATTCTCCAGATTTTGTTTATTCTTTACCATCAAATATATATATAAAATTGAGAAAGTTAAACCAATAATATTAACAGGTGCAGGTGATACATGGAATGCTGGAAATTTTATGGATATTTAATAATCTAGATAATAAGATAGATTATTATTTGCAATGAAATTGCTAGAATATATATTGATGATTTTAATCATTTTATAAAACGCCCCCGCCGGGATTTGAACCCGGGTCACGGGATCGACAGTCCCGTATGCTGCCGCTACACCACGGAGGCTTAATATTCTCTATGATTTAATATACTTTTAATTTTTCTTTAATTTTATTAAATATGTCTTCAGAATAAAATTTCTTATATTCTCTTAGTAGATTTATTAATTCTTGATCAATATCAATTATCTTTTCATCTATTAAATATTGTATAAACTGTGTTAAATTTGAAGGATTGTTTTTTAATCTTGCCCTTTCCCAATCTATTAAATAAATTTTATTATCCTTAATAATTATGTGTTCATAGGGTCTTCTCATTTCTTCTTTTTCAATTTTTAATCTATCTAATAAAAATAAAATATCTAAAATATTATCTAAGTATTTTTTCTTTTCTTCTATATCTAAATCTTCAAATTTTTTTCCATTGATATATTCCATCTCTATTTCCAAATTTTTATCATTATAAGAAATAATCTTTGGAACAAAACCAAAATTATTTAAAAAATTTAAAAAATATTTCTCTTTTTCATAATTTTTATATAATTTATCCTTAAATTTTTTTATTATTGTACCATTTTCTGTTAAAAAAATCTCGGAATGCCAACTTTCATCAATCTTTTTCATTCAAATATAAAGTTAAAAGCTTCGAATAATCTATATTTCTTATTATTCAATTCTTCCAATGGTTTTTCAAGCTCTTCAATTAGATTATATAATTCTTCCTCTTTCATTTTCTTTTCTTCAATATTTTTGCTATTTATATTATAATATCTTATTGAATATATATTATCATTTGCCTCTTTTTCCCCAATATATATTATAATATATGGTTTATATGTTGATTCTAATATTCTTGTCATATTACTTAATTGTGTTTTTGTAGTTTCAATATTTACAACTCTAATTTCTTTATTTTTCAAATTATTATAAATTTTCATTGCATATTCTTTTATTTTATTATCCTTTTCTTTATCTCCAGTAAATATATCTAATATTGCAACTTGAATTGGTGTTAATACGAATGGTAATCTTCCCTTAAATGATTCTAAATATGCACCAATGAATCTTTCTACAGATCCCAAATATGCTCTATGAATTATGTACAAATTCTCTATTCCAAAATAATCTTTTACCAATTCAATAAGTTTGAAGTTCCTTGGTAAATTGAAATCTAATTGTATAGTACCCAATTGCCATTCTTTTTCACCAATTTTTAATGTAAAATCATATTTAGGACCATAAAATGCAGCTTCTCCAATTCCTTCATAAGTAGAGAAATTATATTTATTTGCTAATTTATTTATTACATTTCTCATTACATCTTCAACATATTCCCAATCTTCTTTAGAACCTGAATATTCATTCATTTTATTTGGATCATGTAAACTTAATCTTACCTTAAATTCTGATGCTTTTAAATTTATATTAAATACTTTCTCATATAATAAAATCATTTCATCCATTAATTTTTCAATTTCCTTTTCCAATAAGTTTGGAGTAATAAATATATGAGAATCATCTTGTGTAAAAGATCTTACCCTCAATAATCCATAAACACTTCCAGAAGATTCATATCTATGTACAGTACCTAGTTCAAATGTTCTAAAAGGTAATCTTATTTTTCTATATTTTTCTAATAAATTAATGAAAATTAATATATGGTGTGGACAATTCATTGGTTTAATTGCAAATTCTTCATCTTCTATATTAAATACATACATATTTTGTTTATAATATGAAAGATGACCTGAAATTTGATATAATAATGTATTTGTAATAAATGGCGTTCTTACCAAATAGTATCCTCTTTTAACATGGAAGTCTGTCAATATTTGAGATAATATATAGTATGTTAACCCACCCCCCAAAGAAAATAATTGTAAACCTTTTCCAAGAAGATCACCAAAATTCCTGCTTAACTTTTCTAACCTTCTGTCATGTTTTACTAATATATCCATTTCATCCCCAATATCTATATGATCCTTTTCCATTAAAAAATATGAATTAAAAAATTTATAAAAATAATTCATTTATTTCATAATAAACTATATCATTTTCTATATCAATTATTGCCAATAAAATTTTATTTAAATTCTTTGAATCCATAAAATTTAAAATATCTTTAATATA
>APJZ01000006.1 GCA_000387965.1 Candidatus Nanobsidianus stetteri
TCTGCATAATTATTTATTGATTGAATTTGTGTGTTACATAATGATCCTGCACACATGGATTGTTGATATTCAAAATCTGAATTACAATTTCTAGAGAATTGCGCTCCATTAAATATTATATAACATGTTTGTGCATTCTTATCTACTATATTAAATGTTGTTAATGATTGTAATTGTGCTCCATTTGGTGGGGAAATTACATAACTTATTGGTAATATTATTGAATAATTATATATGTATGTATTCCATCCATAAATTGTAAATGTTATATTATAATCTTGTGGAGAACAATATAGATTTGTTATATTAATTTCTACATTAAAATATCCTATTTGATTTGGATTTAATGAATTTATTTGACCACTAGTACTTAATATTTGTATACAACTTGAATTATAGTATATATTTTGTATAGATATATTTTCAGCAGGTACCGGTCCTGTATTTTGTACTGCTATAGTTATATTTGAAGGTTGTCCATATGTTATTTGAGTTAATGATGGATTAGTATATATATTTAATGTATCCCAGTTTATATTTACATATCCATAATATGTTACAGGATTATATACGGTTAATCCATATGCATTTTGATATGTTACACTATAATTTATCGTACAATCTTGATGTTGACATAGATCTGTTGGGAAATAAATATATAATGGAGAATATTGCTGTTGCTGTAATAAGAAACTACTATTTGGATCATTTGGAAGAGTCCAATTTATATTTATTGTAAGATTTCCTACTCCAACATTTGTTATATTACCAATATAAATTGCATCGCCTGGATTTATATTATAAATATATGGATAGTATGTTAAATTTTGTAAATATACACTAGCATTTGGATTTATTACTAATAAATAATATCCTGGTTCTGGGTATATTGGTAACCATCCTTCTGCCTGTCCAGTTATATTACCAATATTACATAAAATTCCATCTGCATCACATATATAATCTGCCGGATTATTACATATAGTTTTTACATAATCTTGATATATTACATAATAACCTGCATTATTTACACTAAAATTATATAAAGTAAAGTAAGAACTTCCTGAAGGGAAACCTTTTGGAACTAATAATCCTTCGTTTGGATATATATTATAAACAGTATTTCTATCTATATTATATTGTGTAAAGTTGAATGGTAGATTTGATATACCTTGTACATATTGGAATGAATTTGTATTATAATATTGATTTGAGCTATATAACCAAGCAGAAACAGAGGGTGGAGTACTTTTTGTAGCACCATCGCTGCATAAATCGTTATACCCACTACTTACATTAAATCCTACAGAACTATTTTGTGCTAGAACATATATTCCGTCATAATATGTATAATATGATCCTGAATATGGTCCATAATATGAGAATTGTATAGATAGAGGATTTGAATCTGAATAAGCACCAGATATTGTCCATCCATGAGAACATGATTGAGTAGTAAATTCTCCAGAACTTGCTACTAATACTTGTAATGGATTATTAATAAATGCTTGATTAAATGAAATATTGTCATAATAATATTCTCCATAATATATATAATTTCCAGCATTGTTATCATAATTACTTATATTTAGATCACATAAGTTCTGACCCCAATCTGGATCTCCAGATCCTGGACAATTTGTTCTAGTAACTACACTTGTTCCATTTGGTAAAATTACTGTAAAGTTAAAGTATGTATTATTTAATAAATTATTTGAAGAAGGACAACCTGGAATTATTTGTCCTGCATCATCTGCTCCTTGATATATTGGATTTGTATAATATTCAAAATAATATGGATAATTTAAATATATGAATCCTGTATAATTATATTGATCACAAGATAACAATTGGAGATTTTTACCACTTACTGTACAATTTTGAACAGTTATATTATAATCTATTATTGTAGAATTCATATTATTTGGCAAATTTAATGGTAAATTGTTGAAATACACTGTATAATTATAAATAGGTGTAATATTTCCTAAATAACTATAATTACCAATTGCAAAAATTTGTGATGGATTTGATGAATTATAAAATTCATAAGAAACTGTTACAGTTCCATTAAATCCTTGTGTTGTTATATTTAAAGAATCTGAAGGTGTACATATTTGATTTGAACTTAGATATAGTTCCTGAGAATGTATATTAAATAATAGTGGTAATAAGACTAATACAAAGATAAATAATTTTTTCTTTTTCAGTACCATAAATAATATTATTGCGATAAATATTATTAATATTACCAGATAATAGTTTGAATAATTATAATTATTTTGCACATTATTTATTGGCTGTGTTTGATTTGTAGTTATATTTTGAATCGTATTATTTATTATCCATAAATTAGAATATTGAGATGAATAGAAAGAAATATAATAAACTCCACTACCCAATGTGTAATTTAAACAATTATTATTTATGTTTGTAGTATATATTATGTTTGATTCTGAATTATATCCTATATTTAATATTCCAGAAATATTTGAACATATATAGAAATAATTATTTGTATAATTTACATAAATTAAATTACTTATTGGAATACCATAAGTATTTGATTGATTTAAAATATAATATGTACAATATGCATAATCTAAATTATTATTAGAATATAGATTTATACATAAATCAAAGCTAGTAGAATTTAATGGTAATTGTAAATTCACATAAGTAAATTGCGTACTATTCCAACTTATATTTCCTAAATATATATTTTCTTTAAATCCTAATGTATTTGAATAAACTTCTGCTATTACATTTGGAGTAACTGGATATGTATAATGATCTGGAGATGGGGCTACTATAAATGTTAAATTTCCGTTACCTTGTAAATAAACACCATCTAATCTTGTTGTTGGACCTAAAACAATAAATCTTAATCTATATATTGATTCTGTTTGATTATTATATAATAAAGTTATTCTTAATGAATAAGCATTTGGATTCAATGTTGCAACATTTATATATGGAATATTTATTATATTATATCCTTCATTTAGTTGTATATTTTCAGTATAATTGTATACGGGATTATATAAAATATCATCCCATGGGGATATTAAAATATTTAATGTAGCATTTGTATTTATACTTGAATATATACCAACTGTTAAATTAATATAATTTGAAACACCATATCCGGAAGGCCCACTTAATGAGGAATAATAATATCCTGATGAAGATAATACACTACCCCATGTATATAAAGCAGGAGAACTTAAATATGTATCATTTTTAATAATATAAATTTCTGGAACATTATTTGGGTTATTTATATAAAATTCTTGATATACTCCTGGATAATATATAAATGGTAGACCATTTATTTCACTTAAAGGTGTATATAAATATGCAACAATATAATAATATCCGGAAGGTAAATTATCCGGAATTGTATAATTTAATGGTATATTTAAAGATTCTCCTGGTTGCAAATATATATTTTTTATTACATATTCATATACTTCATTATCAGATGTAAATTGGAATGGATAAATATTATTATTATCATTTTTTTGTATTATTTGTATTACTAATGATGCGTTTGATATATAATAAATATCTCTATAATTTATATAAACATTATAATACAATGTTTGACCTACAGATAAATTATTATTCGATAAATTTATACTCAAAAATGTTACTGGTTGATATAAAGATGTTGAATGCCATATATTATACCCCTGAGAAAAAATTGAATATAGGGAAAATAAAAGAAATGATAATAAATATATCTTTTTCATAAAAATTCATTCATAAAAAATTTTTTTAAATCTTCTTACCAGTTGCAATTTCTATAACTTCATCTATTGTTTTTACAGGTGTTATTTTTATCTTATCAAATAAATCTTCAGGTATATCATTATAATTACCCTCCGGTACTATAACTTCTTTTAATTTAGATTCTATTGCAGCTTCTACTTTTGCTATTATACCGCCAACAGGTAATACCTCTCCCCTTATTGATAAAGAACCTGTCATTGCCAAATCCTGTCTCACTGGCCAATTCTTTAATGCGGATATTATTGCAGTTGCAACAGTTATTGAAGCTGAATCTCCCTCTACACCTTCATATGTTTGTAAAAATTGAACATGAACTTTGTATTTCTTCAAATCTTCTCCAAATTTCTTTTTTACTACTGCAGATACATTTACTATTGCCTCTTTTGCAATCTTTCCTAAGTTTCCAGTAGCAGTAATTTCTCTACCACCCTTTCCAGGTACAACCTCTGCCTCAACAGGTAATACCAATCCTGAATAATATAACCTTGATCCAATTACTGCCAATCCATTTACCCTTCCAATTTCATATCCATCAGTTTTTATTATTTGATATTCTTTCCTTCTTTCAATATAATATTTTGATATTTGCTCTTCAATTGTTAATGCTTTTTCCTTTGCTTCTATAACATCTTCAGGTTCGACATATTTTTTTCCTTTTGACTTTGCAATATCTCCAGCCAATCTTACCAATCCTCCCAAATCTCTTAATCTTAATGTTAAATAACTTTTTCTTCCAGATCTTCTTTGGGCTTCTCTAATAATTTCTATAACAGCCTCTTTTGTAAAATGTGGTATATTACCTGTCTTTTTAACTTCTTGCGCTACAAATTGTACAAATTTATTTGCACTTTCTTCTGTAAATAATATTTCAGAATTCATAAATACTTCATATCCATATCCTCTTATTCTTGATCTAAATGCTGGATGTAATTTTTCCAATGTTTCCAAATTTCCAGCTGCTACTAATACAAAATCAGCGGGAGCTGGAGTAGTTCTTACCATTGCACCAGCAGATCTTTCAGATCTTCCAAATATTGGATATTTCTTTTCTTGTAAAACAGATAATAATTCTATCTGAACCTCTGGTCTTAATGTTCCAATTTCATCTATAAACAATACTCCTTTATTTGCCTTATGTATTGCACCAGCAATTACTCTTTGATGTGCTGGAGTTTCAAGACCTCCAGATTGAAATGGATCATGTAATACATCTCCAAATAACATACCTTCAAATGCACCTGTAGCATCTACGAATGGTACAGAAGTTCTGTTTGAATTATCTACCAATAATTTTGGTATATTTTTCATTATTTGCTTTTGCATTACTTGGAAAGAAAATGATATGCTAGCCATTAAAATCATAAATCCGATAAATGTTGCACCGGCCATTATATAATTTCCTTCATAGTAAAAGTACATTGGAGTAAATGCTGATATAAGTAATAATAAAATATAGAAATATTGGAAAATTTTTGTTTGTTCCAATACTTTTTTTCTCATTTCTTCTACAATTTTTTTACCAGTTCCCATTGGTACCGTTTTTATTATTGGTTGATATTCATCATTTGGATTTGGGAATACCAATATATCTTCTAAATTTTTAACTTGTTCTTTATCTTCTGATAATATTTCTGCCAATGCTTGTGCTAGCATAGATTTACCAGTACCAGGATCTCCTATTAATAAAACATGCCTCCTCTGTTTAGCAGCTTTTTTAATTATATCCAATGCCTTATCTTGTCCAATAATTTGCTCTGATATCTTTTCAGGTACATTTATTTCTTCTGTAGTCTTAAATTTGAATATACTATATAGATCCTTTATTGATATTATGTTATTTTCGGACATAATACATTTTATAAAATTAAAAAATATAAAGATGAAATATGTTTGAATATATAAAAATAGATAGAAGGGTAATATATTATTTAATGATTATAGGTTTCTTCTTATCCTTTAATCATTGGGATAATTTATTTATTGGATTAGCCAATTTATTTTTCTCAATAATTTATACAATAATTTCATACTTTATATTATTATTTGTATTTAATTTAGTTTCATCATTTTATGGTTTATATATTTATTTAGATAATGTTATTGCAGAATTAAAAATATTGTTTTATAAAAGAGAATCTTATGCATTTTTTTATTATTTATTAATTATTTTAGAAATAATATTATTCTTTATATTTAGAGGTAACTTGTTTTTATATGTTATGATATCTCTTTTTGTAATATTATTCTTTTATAATTATATAAAACAATTAAAGATAAAGAGTTCAAAGAGCGAACAATTAAACTTTACATACATACATAGATATAATTTAAGTTATATAATTACAATTGTATTATCAATAGTTACACTGGGATTATTTGTTCCAATAATATTTTCTATGAAACCGATAGTAATAGAATATAGAAGGCTTGGAAAAAGTAAAAATGTAGAAGTAAGAAACGATGAATTATTAAGGATATTTTTAATTTCTACAATAATATTATGGATAATATATTCGTCAATAAAATATATATCATCTTATTCAACAATATTGTATGGTTTTACTTATTACTTCTTTAATTTCTTATTTTTCTTTACATATTCATCAATAATACCTATAGGAATATTATTATCTCCATATTTATCTATTAGAAGGGGATATGTATATTCAAATAAATTTATTGGAGATATATTAATATTATCAAATATACCATTTTATCTTGCATCTATTATAACTATTGCTCTATTGCCAATATTTTCAATAATATTTAACCCAATAGAAGTATTAATATTTTCTTTAGCTGTATTTTCTATAATATGGATAAGAAAGCAATTTGACGTTCTAACAAAATGATATAAAAGTTATTTAGGTCCATATTCATTGATTAATAGTAAAAAATTAATAATATTTAAAAGGTTAACTTTATAAACATAATATTTAAAAATTTATTATGGTTCAAAAGCTTATAAAAAATCCTGAATTGAAATGTCCAGTATGTGGAAGTACAGAATTTATATACAATGAAAAGACAGCAGAGCTAGTATGTGCAAAATGTGGTTATGTAATTGAAGAAGTTCCATATCTAGGAAAGGAATATAGAACAATAAATTCAGAAGATGCAGAAAAGTTATCAAGAACTGGCAGTGCAATGAGATATACAAATATACCAAGTATGATATCAACAGAAATTGGAAAGGCAGAATCAAAAGATGAAGATGTAACATTATCAAGAAAATTAAAGAAATGGCAACAGAGATCTACAAGTTCTTATGAAAGAAACTTAAAATTAGCACAACAAGAATTAAGAAGAATTTCTTCATTCTTACAATTACCAAAACAAGTAGAAGAAACAGCATTGAAATTATATTTAGATGCTGTTGAAAAAGGATTAATTAGGGGAAGATCTGTAGAAACAGTTATTGCTGCATGTACATATATAGCATGTAGAATACATGATGTTGCAAGAACAATAGATGAAATAGTTAAAGCATCAAATATACATAAAAAAGAATTGGGAAGAACATATAAACACTTATTACAAGCATTAAAGATAAAAATACAACCAATAGATGTTACAGAATATGTACATAGATTTTCATCATTATTAGGTTTACCACCAGAAGTTATATCTACAGCAATAGAGATTGTTAATAAAGCAAAAGAATCTGATATAACTGCTGGTAGAGGCCCAGCAGGGGTTGCAGCAGCTGCAATATATTTAGCATGTGTAAAACATGGAATACAAAAGACACAAAAAGATATAGCAGAAGTTGCCGGAATAACTGAAGTTACAATAAGAAATAGATATAAGGAGATGTTAGAAAAATTAAATCTTAAAGATATTGAAGCAAAGATGAATAGCGCTGAGGAATGGTAATATTACCAAAGGCATTAAAAATCAAAAATAGATATATTTTATTAGATTTTTTTGATGAAGAAAAATTAAAAAAGGATTTTATTAAATATTTTGGATATATAAATTATTATGATTTACATTTAAATAAAATAGAAATAAATAAAAGAATAATTTTGGCAGTAAACAAAAAACATTTGTATAAAATTATCTTTTTATTATATTTACAAAATATAAAAAATTTTAAAATATTTAAAACATTAAAAGGTGCAAAATCTTTTTTAAATATATCTTAAACTTTATCTTTATGGAAACTGATATTGGACAATTTGGACCAATGGATAGGGGATGGGCAATATTCTCACCAGAAGGAAAATTAATATTAGTAGAATATGCAAAACAAGCTGCAAAAGCTGGATCAACAGCAATTGGGATATGTACAACAGATGGTGTATTAATAATTGCAGATAAAAAAATTCCAAGCAAATTAATTATAACAGATTCTATTGAAAAGATTATGGAAATTGATGATCATATAATTGGAACATTCTCTGGATTTATACCAGATGGTAGGGTATTAATAGATTATGCAAGGGAAATTGCTCAACAACATAAATTACAATATGGAAAACAAATAGATATAGAATTATTAGTAAGAGAAATAAGTGATATAATGCAATCTTATACAAGATTTGGTGGAGTAAGGCCTTTTGCTGTATCATTAATAATTGGAGGAATAGATAAAGATGGTGAACCAAAGTTATTTTCATTAGATCCATCCGGAATATTTTATAGATATAAAGCTGTTGTAATTGGGGAAGGTGAAGATAAAATTACACCAATATTAGAAGAAAGATATAAAGAAATGGATTTAAATGAGGCAATTAAATTTGGAATAGATGTATTAAAAGAATATTTGGGAAATAATTTCGCATATGAAAGATTAATATTATCATATGTAAAGAAAGGTGAAAAAGTTAAAACAATTGAAAATCATGAAATAAGAGAACTATATGAAGGATAAAGATACAGAAATAAGTATAAAATATAAAAAAGAAGGTTATAATTTTGAAATAATTGTATATTTGAGAAAGGCTTTTGAATACAAAGAAGGAAAAATAAAAGATATAAAGGAAGTATTGGCTGTAGAAGAAATTTTTAAAGATTCTAAAAAAGGGGAGAGGGCATCAACTGAATCTTTAAAGAAGGTTTTTGGAACTACGAATATTCTTGAAGTTGCTAAACAAATATTGGAAAATTCCGAAATTCCATTACCTACAGAATATAAAAGAGAATTAATCGAGGAAAAGAAAAAACAGATTATTGAATATATAAGAAAAATAGCATATGATAGTAAAAATAACATGCCATTAACATATGAAAGAGCAAAAGAATTATTTGAAATTGTAAGATATAATGTAGATATAAATAAACCAGTAGAAAAACAGGCTGAAGAGGTTTTAAAGGAAATAAGAAAGAAATATCCATTAAAGATAGAATATAAAAATATAAAACTTATAGTATATCCAAATAGATTCAGGATAATTGGAATAATAAAAAATAAATATAAAATTATAAAAGAAAATTGGGGTGAAAATTATGAAGCAATATTGGAAATCCCAATCGGATTATTATCGGAATTTTATTCAGATATAGGAAAATTATGTGGAGAAGATTGTATAGTTGAAGAAATAAAAAAATAATTATTGAGATTTTCCCTTATCTCCACCCTGTTTTTCAGACCCTTTTCCACCTTCAGAACCGACACCGGTACCGGAAAATATCAAAAATATTCCTATTAGAATAAAAAATATCATTGCAAACAGTATATAAGGATTAAAAGTTATTATATAATTTTGTGCCTGTGGAGATGTACCAAAAGTTATTGATAAAAAATACTTTTGATATGCATAATACATAGATAGTAAAGCAAACAAAATAATAAATACTACTATTATTATTGGTATATATCTAGCACTACTTGGTTTTCCTTCAGTTGAAAATAATCTTTTTTCTATTACTTCGAATATTTTACCATTCGTTAACAAAGCTCCTAAAAGTATGAAGAAAAAGAATACTAAAATCATTGATACTACAAAAGCTACAAAATATTGTGTATATGATACAAAACCAGTAAATGTTGTTAACAATAATGATGCAGAGATGGATATAATAAATGCTAATGTGCTATTTATATCTTTCTTTGATCCCCCTTCATCTTTCTTTTCTCCTTTTTCACCTGCTTTTACCATACTATCCATTAAAAATTTTAATAGAAAATATAATATTCCAAAATAGAATAAAAAAACAAATATTAAATTTATCCCTAATATATTTACTACATTTATTATAAAATCCGCAAATGATGTCATATATAAAAATTTGCTTTTATTACTTTTAAATTATTACATAGAATCGTAAATGTTTGTATATTCGTTTATATTATTTTTCCAATCAAATTTCTTAGATATTTCATATATTTGCTTCTTTATTTCCATTTTACCATATAAATCCAAATTATAATATTGTAAAAATTTATTATATATAATTTCTTTATCCAAATTGTTTGGATCTACATTAATTATATATTCATGATTTATGTTTTTACTTATTAGATTTCTATAAAATCCAGTTTTATTAGATAAAACAATTGGAACAAAATTGTTCAATGCTTCTAATGGTGTATATCCGTAAGGTTCATATCTTGATAAAAATATCCCAAAATCGAATGCTGGTAATATATATTCTGGATCTAAGCTAAATAAAATATCATTTCCAAGATAAACTGGAACATATATAACTTTTACATAATTATTTTTATCATTATTTAAATTGTTTTCCCTTAATTTTTCAATTATAATATTATTTTCTACATCATGAGTACATATTGGTGGATTTTTATTCTTTATCCTATCTAATTTATCCAATATATTTTTTCCATTATATAATGATCTAATAATTAAATGAATATTTTCTTCTATACTTTCTTTCAATTTTATATACTCTTTATAAGATCTAATTATATCATTATTTTGTCCTTTAATATTATAAGGAACAAAAATAAATGCAACAGTACTTAATTTCTTTTCATCTAAATATTTCAATAAATCAATAAATAGATCTAAACCCTTATTATATGGTTCGTATCTTCCAATTGTATATATTAGCAAATATTTTTCTGGTAAATCATAATATGGATAAAAATACCATGTTAAAATTTCATCTATCCATTTCTTTGAAATTTTATAATAATTAAATAATTCTTTTTCTTTTACATTTATGTAATTATAAGTTATATAATCTGGCTTTCTCTTATATATTTTATATGCTTCCTCTCCCAAATTATCAGATACTACTGTAAAAATATCAGAATTTAATATTGCCTGTTTTTCCAATTGATATTTTGAATTTACTCCCAATCTATATGAATCCTTATCTGGATCTATTATATCAAATGCATTCTCTACATTTACATTTTTTTCAGATAATGTTCTTCCAATAACTGTTCCATGAATTGTTAATATTGTTTTATAATTTAGATTATTTTTCTTTATATATAATATTGTACCTCCAGATAACCATTCATGCGCATGTAATATTTTTTTCTCATTAAAATATTTATCCAATTTTTCTAAAAATATACCAACAGCAACAGACCATAATAATGGCTCATCAAAAGTAAAATCTGAATTTAAAGAATCTATTTTATACCATTCCCAATATTTATATTTCCATAAATTTCTTTCTTTATTAAAAAATTCATCAAATTCTATCAAAAATACATTTGGTTTTGATTCAATATTCCAATATCCATAATGTACTTTAATTCCATCCAATTGATAATTTATTTCTTTTATATAATCCGGAGAATCCAATTCTATAAATTCCGAATTATTTTTATAGGGACCAATTAAAAAATACTTATCCTTATATTTTTCCTTTATATATTTTGCTTTAGTAGATATTACAGTATATATTCCTCCTACTTTATTACATACTTCCCAAGATTGTTCAAACAATATCATCTAAATAAAATATCAAATATACTTCTTCTCCTTTTATTACCAGTTATACAATATGCCAGCTCATCTATATATTTTAATGCCTTTGATTTTTCATTATAAAATGCAATTGGTTGATATTGAAATTGATATTTAATAAAATCTTTAATTACTGGAATAACTACATATACTTCTTTATTATATACATCCTCTATAAAATCTATTTCAATACTTTTATCATATTTATTTAATACTATCTTAACCTTATTTTTATCTAAAAGATCATATAATTTTTTATTTACATATAAAGAATAAAAGTCTGGATTTATTACTAAAAAATTTATATCTGATATTTTCTCAATACTTAATATATAATTTATATTTGGAAGTACATCGAAAATAATTACATCATAATACCTTTTCAAATAATTTAGATCACTGATATTAAAATCTAAATTATCTATAATTTTTAAATGGAAGTAGGGTAATACTTTTATTCCTTCATATATTTTATTTCCAAATAATTTTTCATTATTTAGAAATATTAAATTTGAAGAATAAGTACCATTTGTATCTATTATTAATACCTTATAATTATATTCTTTTTTTAAATATGCTGCAAGATTATTAGTCAATGTTGTTTTTCCAACTCCGCCCTTTAATGATATAAAAGATACTATCATAATCCTAATAATTTTGAAAATTTTACTTCAGCCTCTTCTTTTGAAAACTTTTTCTTTACATATATTTCATGAGCTTTTAAGAAATTTCCTATAATTTTTATATATTCATCCTTATCTTTTGCTTCTTTTATTTTTTCATATAAACTTTCCTCCTTTAATGAATTTTTTATCCATTCTGGAAAATGGTTTTTATGATAATTAAATTTATCTTGATCTGCATTGTATAACCAAATTAATAAATCTTGAAGACTATATAATTTTTGTCCATCAATAGTGATAAATGCTTGTTTTTCATCATCAACTTCAATCATATTAAATTTTATATTGTTATATCTTTAAAAGATATTTATGACAGGCATTGTATTTTATTTCCATGCACATCAACCAAGAAGAATAAGATATTATTCCTTTTTTGATATTGGATCGAAAAATTATTTCAACGATGATCTAAATAAGAGAATATTAGATAGGGTTGTACATAAATGTTATAAACCGGCATTAGAAATGATATATGATAATATTATAAAATACGATATAAAAGTATCATTTTCAATTTCTGGAACATTAATTGAGCAATTAGAACTATATCATCCAGAAATTTTAGAATTATGGAAAAAATTAGTAGATACTGGAAATGTAGAAATTGTATCAGAAACATACTATCATTCATTGGCATATTTAATTGATAAAGATGAATTTATTAACCAAATAAAATTGCATAGAAAGAAAATAAAGGAAGTATTTAATTATAAATCTAAAAGCTTTAGAAACTTTGAACTTGTATTTAACAATGAAATAGGAGAAATTGTATATTCTTTAGGATATAAAGTTGCATTAACTGAAGGAACTGAAAAAATTTTGGGAAATAGAAGTCCAAATTATGTATATAAATTAAAAATAAATAATTTAAGATTATTATTGAGAAATTATAGATTATCTGATGATATAGGATTTAGATTTACAAATAAAAATTGGTCAGAATATCCATTAACTGCAGATAAATATTATTTATGGTTAAAGAGCACTCCAGGAGATATAATAAATATATTCATGGACTTTGAAACAATTGGAGAACATATATGGAAAGAATCTGGAATATTTGAATTTTGGAATAAGTTATTTGAATATATTGGAAAAGAAAAATATTTTGAAACATACAATATAACCGAAGCTTCAGAAGAGTTAGATTATAAAGATGAATTAGATATTCCTGAATTAATATCATGGGCAGATATTGAGAGAGATCTATCTGCATGGATTGGAGATAGTATACAAAGAGAAGCATTAGATTATTTGAGAGAATTATATAAAAAATATAAGAATGATGGAAAAATATTAAATATATTGAGATATTTATCAACTTCAGATAACTTTTACTATATGAGTTTAAAATATAATAGCGATGGAGATGTACATAAATATTTTAGGGAAGAAGCTTTTGCAACTCCATATGATTCTTTTATATCCTATATGAATATTTTAAAAGATTTAGAATTAAATGAGACTATTGAAAATAGAAATTAATTTTTCTACAGAATTTTTCCAAGATAAATTTTTTATATCATCTAAACATAATTTTATCTCATATTCTCCCAATTTTGGATAAGATAGCAATGCTAATATATAATCCGCCATTTTATTTACATCCCAAAAATCAACTGCCAATGCGTTTTTTAATACTTCATATACACCTGTTTGTTTTGATATTATAATAAAGTCTTTATATTTTAAAGCTTCAAATGGTGTTAAACCAAAAGGTTCTGATATGGATGGCAAAACAAATATATCCGCTATTGAATATAAATATTCTGCTAGATCGTCATCAACCCATCCTGTAAATATTACATTTTTTGATATATTTAAATCTGCAGCCATTTTTATTAATTGTTCTAACATTTCTCCGGTTCCTGCAAATATAAATAATACATCCTTTCTTTTTTCTAAAACTCTTTTAGCCGCTCTTAATAAATAATCTGGACCCTTATGCATTGTCATTCTCCCAAGATATAATACTATTTTATATTTTTCTTTTATTTTACTATTTATTTTTTCTTTTATACTAAAATCATCATCCGGAGCATTATATATTACATCAATTTTATTTTCATCACAATTATAATATTTTACCAATATATCTTTCTCTCTTTTACTTACTACTACAATCTTATCTGCATATTTACAAGCTTCCAACTCTATTCCATAATCATAATCATATAAATATTTTAATACATCTGGATTTCCTCCAACTCTATCATATACCAAAGAATGAAAATGAATAACCAATGGTTTTTTGTATATTTTCTTTATTTCTATACCTGCTAAAGCAGTTAACCAATCATATGCATATATAATATCAAAATCTAATTTCATTTTCTTTAATATATCTAATATTCTATCTTTATATTCAATTACTGCTTTTTTATAGTCTATAATTTTTCTTTTATATAATGTAAAAGATCCATATTTAAAATAATCTATATATGATTGATATAATTTCATATTTAATCCGAAGATTTTTGAATTCTTTAATTTATTATTCCAAAAGGATTTTACATCATCGGTCAAGTTTAAAATAAATAAATAAACAACATTATTAAAATAATCAAGATATTTTAAATAATAATATGTTACTTTTTCCAATCCACCACCTTTTTGAGGAAATACTCCCCATGATAAAAATAGTATTTTCATAATTAAAAGATAAATAAAAATGATTATAAATCTTTTAACAAAAATATTTGTATGGAAAAGGAAATTGAATTAGAAAATTTTGATTATGCTATTATAAATAATAAAGGATCCTTTTTGTTTTTACCTTTACTATATAACAGTAGATATTTTGGTTTATTACAATATTATAATAACAATTTTATCAAAATAATAGAAAAGATAGAAAATAGGGATATAAATTATAGTGAAATTGAAAAGATAATATTAAAGGATTATAATGATTTAAAAATAATTTATAAAAATGGATGGGAAGAATATAAATTAATAGATAATAAATTAATATATAAAACAAATAAATATTCTACTTTGAATGTTTATTTTGATATAAGATATTTATATGATATAGATGAATGGGGAAGGATATATAATAATGAAAAAAATAAGGATTATGTAAAGATAAAATTTAATAAAGGCGATTTAAATTATGAAGTAATAATAAAGGGATTTGAGATTTATCAAGAATTAAATAAATGGATGAAGGTAAATTATAATTATGATTTATATAGAAAATCTCCCCCATTTGAAAGATATATATATTTACCATTTTCTTTTTATGCAAAGGAATTGGAAATAATATATAAAAATGATAAGGAAAATTTAAATGGAAAGAATTTAATTGAAAATAGATTATTATCCTTTATTTATGATAATAACATTTCTGCAGGTTTTCCATGGTATTTTCAGGAATGGAGTAGAGATTTGTTAATTTCATTAAAGGGATTATATTATATTAATAAAGATATTGTAAAGAATAAGTTAATTGAATATTCAAATTATTTTTTACTAGATGGAAGATTAAAAAATATAAAAAATGAAAATGTTGGTAATTCTGATGGGATTGGATTGTATATTTTTAGATTATTTCAATTTAAAGATTTGTTTGAAAAAGAAATATTTGACAAATTAATAAATAATATAATTGAAAAGTTAAAATTATTTGAAGAAAATTATTTAGATGAAAAATTATTTTTATTTAAAGCATATCAAAATGAAACATGGATGGATACATTAAATAGAATTTATCCAATAGAAATACAATTCTTAATGGCAAATGCATATGATAATTTATATAATTATACAAAGAAAGATGAATATAAAGAAAAATTGGAAAAAATAAGAAATTCAATTAGAAAGAATTATTTATCAGATTATTCTTTATATGATGATATAAAAAATAAAAAGATAAGATGCAATGTATTTTTATCCTATTATTTTTATCCAAAGATCTTTTCAAATTATGAGTGGGAAAATATTTTTGATTATTCATTAACTCATTTATATCTAAAATGGGGAGGAATTAGTAGTTTATCTATATTTGATAAAGAATTTATTCCATATAGTAATGAAGATAATTATTTTAAAAATGAAGGAAAGTCAATGCATAATGGAGATTCATGGATTTTTATAAACAACATTGCTGCTATTGATTTATATAATTTAAATAAAGAAAAATATGGAAATATAATAAATAGTATTTTAAAATCTAATGAAAGATTGATAAAAATGATAGGAACATTACCAGAAAGATCTAGCGCATATGAGTTAAAACCAGCAGGGGCTCTACATCAACTATGGTCAATATCAACTTATATAGAATTATTAAATAATATAAAATAAGATGTGGTGGAAAAAATATGGGTTCTTTAGGAATCCTTTAGATATAAGACCAAATGAAGATTTAGTAGGAGTAGATGATATAATAAAAAAGGTAAAGGATTCTATAATAAATGGTGAAATATTTCTATTATATGGCCCAATTGGTTCTGGAAAAACTTCTTTAGCATTTAAAATTAAAAAAGATCTATCGGATGATTATAATATAATATATATAAATGGAGAATATGAAAAAGATAAAGACATAAATTATATAATTGAAAAAAATAAGTATATTAAGTTTTTATTCTTTAAATTTGAAAATAAATTACCTATAGTATTAATATTAGATGAATTTTATAATTTCCCAGAAGATATATCTAAAAAACTAAAATATTTATATGATAATAAAATTGTTCATTCAATAATGTTAATTCAACCATCTCCACAAATAATGAATGCTTCTTTATCTTTCTTAAATAGATTATATAGAAAGATTGAAATGAAATTTCCTCCAGAAGATGAAATATTAAAATTGATAAATAAAAAATTAAAGGGAAGAGTAAATATAGACGAAAAAATATTGAGAAATTTAATAAGAAAAAATAATAATAATGTTAGGCAGATATTTATTGAATTAAATAATCTATTGGAAGAGGGAATAAATAATATAAATAAAGAATTAGAAGAAATAAAGAATCTGGGAGATGATATAAGATTGTCAAATACACAGATAAAGATTCTAGAAGTATTATATAAAAATAAGATGTCTTCAAGAGAAATATCGAAAATATTAAATCTTCCAAGGAATACTGTATCAAAATATTTGAATAAAATGTATAAAAAGGGTATATTAATAAGAGAAGTAAATAACAATGAATATATTTATAGTATAAATCCTCAATATATAAATATTATATCAAAGAAAATTGGAAAATAGCCACCGTAGCTCAGCTGGTAGAGCGCTACCCTGGTAAGGTAGAGGCCCCGGGTTCAAATCCCGGCGGTGGCATCAGTTCTTCATTTAATTTTTCAAAAGATATACTTAAAATTTAATAAATTATAATTATTTAATGTGGAATAGGATTATTATTAATAGTTATTTAAACCATAAGGATAATATTTTATCTGCTATTATTATTGATTTAGTTGATAATAAATACTTAATAAAAGAAAATTATTTACAAATAATTGCAGGAAACTTTAAGATTTTAATAAGCAAAATGTTCTTAAACATTAAAAAAATAATTAGATCTTTAATAATTGTTTATACACGACATAGACATCATAGAAATCATAATAGATTTCATAGGCATAAGCACTGGTATGATGATGATTATTATTATAATAATGTAAGTGGGAGCAAACCTAAGAGAAGTAGAATTATTAAAATTATTGCTCGTATCATAATAATTTCATTAATAATACTTATAGTCATTTATAATCCATCATATATAAAACAAATATTAAAAACTTTACAAACAAGCATTAACAATATTTCAACAACTATACAATCAGCAATCTTATCCACACAACCTACAATAAATTCAACATGGGTTTTCCAATTCTTTAACATTGTAAATCAATATAGACAATCAACTGGTGCTCCACCATTGCAATATTGTCCTTGGCTAGATAATTATGCTCATATTAGATTCGAAACAATGATTCAGAACCCAGAAATAAGTCATTATGGTTTTGATCAAGACTTTAATGAATACTTTAGTCAATATCAAGATTTATTAGTCAGTGAGGAAGTATTATATCCAGATGGATATACACCAGATGAATATGTACAGGATATGCAATCAGAGGCCCCAATTCATTGGGAAGGTTTATTAGATTCTAATTACACATATTATGGATATTATATCGGTTATGGACCAACCTATGCAATTATTGGTTCATGTCCAGTAACTGAAATAGTGGGATCAGTAAATGTACCACAATACTTCCAATCTTATGGATGTTCAGTGGAACTTGAAAATAGTACTTGGTTAGTAATTGAATTGAGTAACTGGTGCAGTGGACCTACAACAATTACAGTTTCAACGATTAATGAAGATCTTTCTCCTCAATATTATATATACTTACCAATACAATATAATTTACCAACAAATGAAGAATATGTAAAATTAGTCGTAAATATTACATCAACAAGTCCTGTTGAATTATTTTTATTCACACCAGATCAATTTACTTACTTTGAAAGTTTATACCAACAAGAAGCATGGTCATTTACAGGACCTGCATATTATTATGGTGGTATATCAACAACATTTAACACTGAGATTACATTAAATACATATCAATTAGCTAATGGTGGCTATTATTTAGTAATTAGCAATGTACTTCCGGATGCTCAATATACATACGTAAATGGTAACATAACAATTGTATATACACCAACAACACCAAATATATTATCCAACAATAAATAAACATAGTAATAAAAACCAAAAGTAACATAACCTTAATAGTAACATTAAAAAATTCTTTTATTTGTATTATTTTATATGAAGGCCCAAAGATTATACCTAGTTGGATTGATCATTTTAATTTTACTAGTTTCTATATCTATAGCAATATTTTTTATGAATTACACACAACAAACAGGTCTTGAACTTGCGAATCTTGAAATTACAAACCTTAAAAATAATTATACAAATCTACAAAACCAATACAAAGCATTACAAATGCAATTCAGCATTATTGAATCTAATTATGAAAATCTAAAAACAAATTATACAAACTTACAAAATATATATCAAAATTTACAATCTCAATATGAATCTTTACAAAACAATTACTCAATACTTCAAACCAACTATACAAATTTACAGGATCAATATCAAGTATTACAATCTCAATATAATACACTTGAATCAAACTATCAAAATTTAGAAACAAATTATACAAATTTACAAAATATGTATCAAAATTTACAATCTCAATATAAATCTTTACAAGAACAATACAGTAA
This sequence comes from Candidatus Nanobsidianus stetteri, assembly GCA_000387965.1. Lineage (GTDB taxonomy): Archaea > Nanobdellota > Nanobdellia > Nanobdellales > Nanobdellaceae > Nanobdella > Nanobdella stetteri. The sequence goes on from APJZ01000006.1 coordinate 19,638, forward strand.
TTTAAATAATACTTATTGGAATATATTAACATTTTTAGGTAATGGAAACAATAGCGCTATATTACAACCCAATCAATTTATATATAAAGAAATAGCTATACCAACTGGCTTCTCAGGAACAATAAACATAATGATATCTTCATCAAATCCCATAGAAGTGTTTGTATTTGATCTATATAATTTAATACAAGCTATTGAAGGTAACCCATATGGATACTATTTATATAACAATGGAACATATATAAATACAAGTGTTACTCTAGGACCTGGATTTTACATAGTATTTATCTATAACCCAAACAATACAACAGAAGCTACGTTATCATATGAAATAACAACAATATATACAACAGCTCCAAAATTATTAACAAATAAATAGACCTTGAAATTTTTAATATTTCAAATTAGTTTTGGATGAAAATATATCTTTATGATATCAAATTATAATAATATATCATTTTCATAAATTAAATTTCTCAGTAGATAAATTTATATTTTAAAAACAATAAAATATTAAAATGATAATAAACTATGGGATACAGGAATATTTGTTTCTTTTTATAATATCGGAAATAATAGTTGGATTAGTATTGCCATTTATTATAATAAAAGAAGAAAGAGAGAAGATAATAGAATTAAAATTATATTCTTTGGTAGGTTTTATATTATATGTACTTGTTGGAATGACATTTATAGTAATATTAGCATCAATAGATTATTATTATAATTTCTCGCTATTTAATTATAATTTAGGTTATTATATTGGATTTATATTATTTATAATAGGAATAATATTACAAGGTATTGCTGAAGCAACCCTTGGAAAATATTATTTACCATCTATTGGAACTGTTGAAGGTCAAAAAATAGTTAAGGATGGTATATACAAATATATAAGACATCCAGGATATTTAGGAGAAATAATAATATTTTTTGGACTTGGATTTGTAACATATAGTCTATTAGGAATATTGGGAGCCTTTATTGTATCATTAATGGTATATGTTGGAGAAGTAATTCCAGAAGAAAAATATATGTTGGAAAAGTTTGGAAAGGAATATGAAGAATATATGAAAGAAACTTTTAGATTTATTCCATATATATTTTAATTTTTCTATATATTTTATCTGGGACCGTAGTCCAGCCTGGAAGGATGTCGGTTTGGGGTACCGGTGGTCCCGGGTTCAAGTCCCGGCGGTCCCATTAGTATAAAATAAGTAATATTGCCACCATTATTCCAATTACTCCTCCGACCAATAATCCAATATTTAAATAATTATATTGAACTATTTTATTGAATTGTATAACAATATTTAAAGGTTGATTTACAATATAATTATACCCATTTTCATAATAAATTGTGTTATAAAAGAATCCCGGATAAATATATTTTGATGGTAAAATATTTATTATAGTTCCATTATTTAGAAAGATAGAAGCATTTCCATAAGTATTTACAGAATTATTTATAGAAACATTTACTAAGAATGGTGTATTAATATTTACTAGATATTGTAAATAGCAATAATCAGATATATTAATACTTTCTGATGTATTTATATTTAATGTTATATTATTTGGACAATAATATTGATAATTTCCGAAATTATATATTTGATTTAAGTAAATATTCAATAAATTATTTGCATAAAGGTAATATGTATTATTATAGTATGTTTCATTTAGATAATTTCCAGAAATAGTAAAATCTATGCCAATGCTATCATTTATAGTAACTAGATAATATTCTGTATAGTTTGTAGAAATATTATAATTATTATTTACTGGCAAACTTATATTAACATAATGTTTAGAATAATCAATATTATAATTTTCTTCATTTATTGTTAAATTATTTAGTAGATATAATGTATCGTTTTGGTAAATATATATTGGAATATTTATATTAAAAATTGTCCCAAATGGATATTGATAATTTATATATGAATTATTGTAAGAATAATAAACTGATATATTATAATTTAAAGGGGTTGTACTTCCCAAATATTCTGGATAAAAGTTACCTGTAGATAAACTTACATATCCTTGAGATATTATATTTTCATTAATATTTGAAGAATCTTCTGCTGTGTTAATTCCATAATTAAATATTGAAGGATCTAAAGTAAGATATTGATTATTATATAAATAATATAAGCCTAAATAACCACTAATATTGTTTATATCTATACAAGTTCCATATCCAGGCCCACCAACAACTAATTCTAAATCTTCTATATTATTAGAGTTTGTAACGTACGGGGAAATAACTATATTACCATGTGATGGAATTAATAATGTAACATTATCATACCAATATATATTTTGTCCATCAAAACTATACCCAAATTGTATTTCCGGATAAGAATTATTTTGGGTAATATTAATTATTAAATATACATTTAATGGATATTGTAGAACAAAGTTATTTGTTTCGTATGAATAAAACGTGTCGAGACCATAATTATTTACCATTCCATTACCATTAATTAAATCACCTGAAATATAAGAATTTGATAAAATAAGTATATTAGATGAATAAGAATTTTCTGAAGTAAAATTCCATATATTATCAACAAAATCAAAATATCCACCAGTATTATTTATTAATAAAACATTTTGTAACCAATAATATTGATCATTACTTAATTCTAAGACTGCATTTAATTGTATAGAACCGGAATCTTCTCCTACAAAATTATTAGAACATGAAGGATCAACATATGAACTGAAATTATTTAAATAAACACCCCCAACAACTTCGTTTGTTATAATATAATATCCATAAATATTTCCATTATTAATATATATGCCATAATCAGAAATTCCTATTGGAGAATAAATAACATTTTCAGTTTGATTTGTTAAACTGTATGTAAAATAATAATATGCGTTTTGTACATTATTATTGTAAATTACTACATAATAATTTCCTGAAGGTAAATATATACTTTGGTTTATATAATTTGTATATTCCTGATAACTTGCATTGAAGTTTCCAAAAAATTGAAGATTTAGATAATCTTGTTGGTCCATTATATAAAAAGATAAAGGAATTGATGAATTAAAATATATGTTTAAATATTGATTTGATGAATATATTGGGTAAGAAAAATAATATGAAGGATATAAAATATAAAAATCTCCATAAGATCCTTGTCCAAGATTATATAGATTCAATTGACTTATATTTATAGAATTTATTGGAATATTAAACAATGTTGATGAATAATTTTGTGAGTATGTATTAAAAAAATTAAATATTAGAGTTAATAATGCAAATAGTTTTAATTTATTCATAAGAGTTTATTATTATTTAATTTTTTATAAGATTTTATTTAAATATTTGATTATGAGAATATTTATTTTTTATTCAAATACCATAAGAACTGATGGAAATTTTAAAAACATATATTATTCTGGAAGATTGGATATAGCAATTAATTCAATTATACATGCTTTTTTTGTATCAAATGGATTAAGAAAAAATATCAGATTTGATTTATATTTAAATGGAAAACCAGTTCCTCCTAGATTAATAAGAATAGAATCGGATATAAATACTCCATGGTCAAAAAAAGATATATCCACATTATTATCAATATCATTGAAAAAATATAATAAAAAGAATATCAAAAACCCATTCCCAGGTATATATGTTGATAAAATTGATTTTTTCGATTTATTGGATGAATATAAAAATAATGGAAAAAATATATATTTATTGGATAAAGATGGGGAATTTATTGAAAATATAAAAATTGAAAATCCAGTATTTATTATTGGAGATTTTTTGGGAATACCAAAAGATATAAAGAAAAAAATAGATAGTGATGTAATAAAGATTTCTTTGGGAGATATTAATTATTTTTCATCACAGGTTATTGTAATATTAAATTATTATTTAGATAAAATGAATTTTGAAAGGGATATATATGATACTTCATATAAATTTATTTATAGAGAATGATACTTGGCTTAGATCTATCTGCAAAGGAAAATAATAAAACTGGATATTTTTACTTTAATAAAAAACCAATATTTGGGATATTAAATAAAAATGAAGAAATATTAAATTTAATAGAAAATGAAAAGTTTAAATATATATTTATTGATGCTCCTTTAAGTTATGAACATCCATATAGAATAGAAGAAAGATTATTATATAAATATGGATTTAAACCATTACCTTTATCTTTAAAATCGATGAAATTATTATATGAAAGGGCTAATTTATTAAAAAATAAAATAATAGAGATTAATAATAATATTGAAATATATGAAACATTTCCAAGAGCGGTAGAAAAAATATTAAAATTAAAATACCAATATTTTTCAAAAATATTTAAATATAAAGATATTTATGACGCATATTTATCATATTTAGCAGGCTTATTTTTTAAATTGAATAGATATGAAAAATTTGGAAATTTAATACTACCAAAGATATAATATATATAGGACCCGTAGTTCAGCATGGATAGAATTCTCGGTTGCGGTCCGAGAGGTCCGGGGTTCGAATCCCCGCGGGTCCATATATAAACTTTTATTACTAAAAGATAACAATAAAAGTATTTTTCAATATTATAATAAAATGTATAAAATATCTGATATAACCCTCGATACAATAGTCTATGAAATAAGAAAAGGAGAAAATAATTTGGATGAAATACTAGCATATCAAACAAATCCGAAAAAAGAATTTATATCTTATACTTTTCAAACAAATAGAGAGATACCAAAATTATTGGAAATTTATAGAGAGACTAGAGATCAATATTATCCTTTGGCATTTATAGTACCTTCACCATCACCTGAAATGAATAGACAACCTATTCCT
>APJZ01000007.1 GCA_000387965.1 Candidatus Nanobsidianus stetteri
ATATTATGGAATGAAATGTAATGACAAATATTATATATTTAATATAATTGAATGGAAAGAAAATGGATATTATAAGAAAATTATATATCTAGTGGATTTAAAGGAAGAAGAATTATATAAAATAGAAGCAATATGTAAAGAAATAGAAAAGAGTCCTTCAAAATTTTTTGATAAATTATTTAATAAATTTGATAATAGAGATAAATATAAGGATAAGATAGATTATGATTTTCCATTTTTATCTTTATTAAGGAAAAATAAGTCAAATTATGAATATATTATCATTATTAATATAAACAGCAATGAAATATATAAACCAAATATATATAAATTTTTATTAGAAAGGATTTCTATGGAGATGTCTTCTTATCTATCTAAAAATTCTTATATTACTACAATAATAAAGATCTATAAAAATGGTAAATTTTTAAGAGACTTTCTAATATTTTATAACGATAGAATAAATAAATATGAAATTTTAGAAAATATAGATGGAAAAATAATATCTGAACATATGGAATATAATATAAGAGAATTATTTGAAGAAATATTTGAAAGAATTAAAAATGTCTCTAGATCCAAAATCTCTATCTATTTGTGATCCCAAAGATGATCCTGGTTTTCCACCTTCTCCACCTAAATGACTAAAGTATATTTCATGATTAATCATTCCCCCAAATGCTCTAGTCCATTCAACTTTTAATTCTCTTATCAATGAATATGTTACATTTGCTGCGTTATAATCCTCATCTGTCAAATTATTTAGCTTTTGTGTTATTTCATTAAATTTCTTTACATATCCTTCATATATCTTCAAATGTTCTTCTACTGTTTTTGCTGAAATACCTTTCATTTTAAACAATTGTGGCCTCTCTTTCTTAAAATCTATTGGTTTTCTTTCTGAATATTCCATTAGTATATATTATAACAATGTTTTATAAAAATTAATAAAATCAAAAAATATACTTTTATAGGCCTCTAAGTTCCCTAATTGCTAACCTTATATCATCTTCATGTACAGTTTTCCTTCCTGCGTGTTTTGCTAATTCTACTGCTCTTGCTGATATTGCTTCTGCTACTTGCAATACTGATTCTACCATTGCTAATTTTGCATCTTGTCCTACCCTTGATGCACCGGCCTTTCTTAATATTCTATATAGTGGTGCCACTGGAATTGGTGTTGTTCTCTTTGCCATAATAATATTATTGACTAACTAATATAAAAATCTTTTGTTTTAACATTTGTTAAAGTCAATTTAACAAGACCATAATATAATATCCCTTAAATTTTAATCCATCATGTCATAAACTCTATCATAAATATAGAAAGTTGTTTCAAATTGAGATACTATCCCATTGGATTGTTCTACTAATATTGGGTACTCATAGATATTTCCATTCTTTTTTAGATATTCTATAAACAATTTTAGATTTATTTTATTATTATAATCCTTATATAACCATCTATATGCAAAAGGAAGAGTTTTATATTTATTATATATTTCTTGGAAGAATTTCTTAACATTTGGATCTCTAATTGGTTTATCAGAAATTATTGAATATATTCCAGATGGTTTACCTTCCTTTACAAACCCTATACCATTTGTAGCAAATGGCTCAATTGCATATATTCCTTCATTTAATTTTATTTTTGATTTATTATCATAATTTGGTATTGTAATTTTAGAATGTAAAATATATTGTTCTATTTTATGACCAGATAAATTATATATTGGATTATAATTATAGGATTTTATTGTATTTTCTATTACCTTTCCAATTTCAGATATTTCTATATCTTTTTTTATTATTTTTTTAACATTTTCTAATGCATTTCTGGAAGCCTCAATTAAATCTTTATATTTATTATCATTTATTTCTACTGTAAATGCAGTATCGATACAATATCCATTAACCTGTGCACCAAAATCAAACTTTACAACATCTCCATCTTTTAATATTGTATTATCATTTATTGTTGGCGTATAATGTGCTGCTATATTATTTATAGATATATTCACTGGAAATGATGGAAAACCTCCTAAATCTATTATTTTTTGTTCGATTGTTTCTGCAATATTATATATACTTTCTCCAGGTTTCAATAATTTCTCAGCCTCTCTTTTTACTTTTTTTGTAATTTCAGAAGCTTTTTTTAAATCTTCAAGCATTTTTTATTTTCTTTATAGATGTTTCTTTCTCTAATAAATCCAGGAAATCTTTATTTACATCATCAACATTTATTGAATACATTTCAATTATATTATCTTTATATATCTCTTTTATTAATTCTTCTATTTTATCAAATAATTCTTCCCTTGTCTTTATTATTAATAATTCTCTATCTTCCTCTTTAATATTATCTTTTTCTAAATATAATGCTTCAACTTTCTTTATATCTATTGATATTGCATATTTTCTTTCCAATATTCTTCTAGAAATATTTATTCCATCTCCATTTTTTACTGATAGAAATATTACGATCATAACAATATTATTATAGAAATATTGAAAACATTATATTTCAATGATATCTTCAATATATTTATATAATTCTTTCCAATCCAGGTAAACCTTCTTTAATGTTAAATATTTTGGATCTGAAGGAAATGGTTTTGGTTCTAGATTATATATAAAAACTTTTTCAATTAAATCCAGAGGAAATAAATTATAACCTATAGAGATTAAAAATGTTATAATTCTTCTTATCATTTCGTATAAAAACCTATTTCCTTCGATATAATTTATATAAAAATCTTTATCTTCAATTATTTCAAATTTTGTTATATTGCATATTGGATCTCTTAGTTTACCTTTTGCAAAATTATGAAAACTCTTTATTCCTACAAAATACTTTGATGCTTCTATATATTTATTTATATCAAATTCTTTTTCTTCAGATTTTATTAATATTTTTTCATTATTTATTAAATATTTTGGTATATATTTTTTCTCAAACAATTTTTTTGGTAATTTATATTCATATAATTTACCTCTAGAAAATTTTCTAATATTAATAAATTCTTTCAATTTATATACATTTAATATTTTTATGTCATTATTTTGAAAATTCGAAAAATCAATATTTTTATCTGAAGATATAACAATATAATTTTCCTCTGCATTTACTCCTTTATCTGTTCTTGAAACAATCGACAATTTAAATTCTTTTATATCAAAATAATTTAAAATTTCTCCTGAAATTGTTTTTACATTTTTTTGATATGCAATTCCATGATAATTCTCTCCATTATATTTTATTCTTAATAAATAATTATGCATTTTTTATTAATTCTTAAATTGTTTAGCATTTTCATACATCATTGAATTATTAAACATTACATAACTATCTTTTATTATATTTTAATACTTTTTCCTTTATTTCATTTAATTCTTCCTTTGAATAGTCATAATTGTATATTAATTTATTTCCTTCATGTAATCCATGTAATCTATAATATTTTATATCTGAATCATATACTGGTTCCTCAACATTTATATCTACAATATCTATTAAATCAAATTCTTTACATATCTTTTCCCTATTTTCTTTACTCCATCCCCTCAATTCTATTGCTATTTTATATTTTTTACCAATCGAATTAAAGAAATTATATGCATTTTCAATATTTTCTGTTGTATCTTTAAATGAATTTGGTAATTGAATAATAATTATATTTGCTCTCAATATATTCGCAATTTCTTCTTGTTTTTCCCAAAATTCAAATACTTCCTTTGTATTTCTTAAATATCCAACTTTTCCCTTTAATTCTTTATAATCTTTTATTTTTGATTTTCTCCATGTAAAAGAATTTACATCATGTGTAATACCTTGGAATGCCTTAAATGTAAATTCAAAATTTTCAGGTGCTTCATTTCTTATTTTTCTAACCCATTCAATATCTGGTATTGAATAAAAAGTACTATTTATTTCTATTACATTAAATTCTTCATAATATTTTTTCCTTGATATAGGAAATCCACAGGTTCCTACTTTTATCATAAAAATATATTATACCATATACATAAAATTTCTATTTATATACAAAAATTATAATAAAATACCAAAAACCTATTTATGAATAAAATAGTTCATAATTTCCAAATCCTTGTGGTATAAATGTATTATTTGTAGATATTATATTTCCATTACCTGCTACTATCTTTTCTACAATATAACTAGTAGCAGGTGGTAGATCAATAAATGTAATATTTCCATTTATATTTCCTATTATAGATATTCCTTCATAATAATTATATAATACATTATTTACATTTGCATTATATATTACACTACTTAAACTATTTACAAATCCTTGTGAATTATTATAATATATATTTACACTTCCTGTAGATGTTGTTAAATTATTTATATATCCACTTCCATATATTTCCATACCCAATTGTGAATTATATAATGATATATTTGTTGCATTACCTGTTAAATAATATCCAAATAATCCTCCATTTGTTGTTACATTTATTATATTATTATAAGTAGTTTCATATAATCCAAATACTTGTCCTACTTTTATATAATCATTTTCTATATTATTTCCTGAAGAAGTTAAATATATTCCAAATATATTTGATTGTATATTATTATTTATTATATTATTATTATTTCCGTTGTTTATCTTTATTCCAAATATATTTGATATTATATTATTGTTTTCTATTACATTATTTATTGCATTTCCATCAAAATATATTCCAAATATTTGTCCATTTATATTTGAATTATTTATTATTACATTATATGGATTATCATCATATATTCCCCATACTGATGATTGAATATTAACATTATCTATTGTTGAATTTTGTATATAACCATATATTGATCCTATATTTCCATTTATTGTAGAATTATATACATTTACTATTGATGGATTCTTTACATCTATTCCAAATAATCCTGAATTTATATTTGAATTTATTAAATTTAATTCTCCATTATTTACATTTATTGCAAATAGATTTGTATTAATATTTATATTCTGTATTGTTACATTTGATGATAATATTTGTATAACAGGTAATCCTGGATTTGCTGGTTCAAATATTGTATTTTGTCCTAATAATGTTATATTTTTTCCTTGTGGGTTTATTATTAAATTTACTAAATATACTCCTGGAGAGAATACTATTATTGGTATAGAACTATTAATTGCTGAATCTATTATTCCTTGTATTTGTGTATTACTTAGTGTATTATTTATTACTGATACATTATATGAATTTTGTGATATATATATTACTTGTGGATTTGTATACTGATTTAATCCATAATTATTATATGCATATACTCTATACCATATTGAATAATATCCATTACTATTTAATTTTGCATATTGTTGTAATATTCCATTGTATAATATATCTGAACATGAATTTGCTATTGTTACCCATTGATTGCTTGTTTGATTTAATAATTGTATATTACAATAATCTTGTCCTAATGTATTATCATATACATTTGAATTAATTTCTAATAACCATATATTTTCTTGCGTACCATTTGATGGTGTAGGATATACATATGATACATTAAATATTGGTTGAGGTAATGTATAAATATATATTCCAGTTGAATTTGTCTGTCCTAATGGATTAGATGTTGATAATTGTATTGTTATATTTCCACCATTTGGTATAATATTATATAATCCTGGTAAATTATATGATGAATTTTCATAATTTAATTGAATAATATTATTACCTGGTGTTACATTTATACTATATGTATTTCCATTTATTGTTACATTTACATTTGGATAGTTTGTATAAAATGATATATTTAGTTGATAGTAATTTGATATTGAATTATTTGAAGGAGAGATAATATATATTTGTGGGTTAACTATGGGAATTACTGCTATAGTAGTAGAATTTGTAGCTCCATTTTGGGAAGTACCCGAAATTGTTACTGAATATGTTCCTGGAGTAATTGAAGATGATGCAGTAACGGTTAAAGTTACAGATGCATTTGGAGTAATAGTAGTATTAGATAGTGAACATTGTAGATTTGAATTACTTGTAGAACAAGATAAAGTTACTGGCAAAGGTGTATTTCCTGTTAATTGATTTACATATATTATTGTTGAATTAGAAGAACCTATATTTAAATAGATACTGTTTGGTCCTGTAATATTAAAGGTAAATACTGGAAATCCTAATACTAATGCAGAAACATAAGATCCCTGATTTGAATTAATAGTATATGAAACACTATAACTACCTGGAGATAAATCACTACATTCTGCAGCATATGCACTAGCAGAATTTCCTGAAGATGTTAAGAATAATTGAGAACATCCAGTAGGTAATGCTACACTACTTATATATCCACCATTTATACCATTGCCCGATAATGATAATAAAATTAATGCTGTTTCATTTTGATTTTGTACATTAAATGATATTGTTTGAGTAGTAGTTGTTGTATATGTATTTGTTGAATTATATAAAATTACTGGAGTAGAATAATTATTTATTGAAATACCCCCTATTACATTATATAAATTTTGTGAATTAAAGGAACATATATTATTATTTGATTCTCCTATTATAGAATTTGAATTTTCTACTAATACATTAAAGTTTGGAGTTATTACATTGGATAATAAAGAAATTGAAGGCATTACTCCATTTGGGGGATATGCTCTTGCTATTACCCATTCAATATATTGATATACACCATATCCACCAGTTCCTGCACTAATTTCTAATGTTGGATATTGGAAAGGGTTATAATTTAAACTAGAAGATATGTATCCATTATAATTTAAAGGATACATATCTAATAATGTTAATGGAACCCATACTTGATTAGAATTATAAATATAATATCCTGTTTGTGCATAAGATGAATTAACAATTAAATATGAATAAACTGTTCCTCCATTATAATATAAAATATTAGAATACGCACTTCCTAAAACAGTGTTTGTTACTGCAGATTTTAAATAAAAATATCCTCCATCTTGATTATATTCTGCAAGCGTAGATAAATTAGATGCTGGTGTATTCCCTCCATACGTAGATCCAATACTAGATACCAAAATTTGCTGGTTTGTATTTCCAAATAATGCTATTACATTCGATCCCCAATAATTTGAGTCACTCCAAGCCTCTTCAACAATTAAAGGTATTTTTGGAATATTTCCATTATTTGGAGGTAAAATATATGTACCTTCAGAACCTTGATTATTTAACATTTCAATACCATTTGAAGTYGCTGTAGGAGAAAAAGATCCTGAATAAATATATCCATTCCATTCATCAAATGTATTATTAAAATATCCATATGCTATAAATGTATAATTACCATTATCATATCCTGAAATTACCTGAGGAGAAGCACCAACATATGGATAATATTGAGAATAATAATTAGCATTATTTGGCCCTATATACATATATATTGTTATATTACTATTAGCAGGAATTCCATTTGGTATATTTACCCACCAAACATCACAATATATACTTCCATTAATTAATTGACCTTCATACCATGAATATAAAATATTTCCAGAACCATTTACAAAATATACATTTTGTCCATTTGAATCTATTTCATTAAATAATGTTAGATTATTTATATATGCAAAACTATTACCAATATTTATGCTTCCATTACATATTGCTATATCTTGTTGGAATGGAGAAGGAGTAGCTTTAGATTGAGTATTTGATATAAAAATAGGATATACTCCAGAATCTGATGCGGCAATACAATAATATATATTTCCTTGAGTTAATGTTATACTATTTGCTTGAGCACTATTACTTCCAACAACATCTGCTCCGACTTGTGAATATATATTAAATGTAGAAATTAACAATAGAAAACTTATTATAGCAAAATATAATATTCTTTTTATTCCCATGAAATATTAGAAAATATTATCCAATATAAAATTATGATTGTTAATAAGTTTTATCATTTATGATAATCGAACCCGGGCCCGGGGGGATTCGAACCCCCGATCTTCGGGTTAAAAGCCCGACGCTTTACCAACTAAGCTACGGGCCCAATATAAATTTTATGATAAAAAGAAATTATAAATTATTCTATATTATACTCTTTTATTTCTGGTATGAAATTTTTTATAATTTCTTTCTGTTCTTTACTTAAATTCAAATCTTTAACATTTATAGATATTTTTTTATTATTCTCATCAATATTTACATCAATATTATTTTTAGAAATATTATATGTTATACTTAATATTCCCAAAATTTTTTCTTTTAAATCCGTAACTTCTCTATTTAATTTTATTACATATAATAGATCTTTACCAGCATATGGATGGTTAAAATCTACAATAACTCTTCCACTATTTACAGATCTTATAATACCGACCATATTATCTACATTTACAACCAAATTTGGTATTGGATTTATATTTCTTTTATAAAATTCGCTAATAGGTATTATTTTAATTAAACTTGGATCTCTTTCTCCAAAAGGTCTTTTTAATAAAAAGCTATATTCTTTCCCATATTCTGCATTAATTAACCTTTCTTCAATCTCTTTATTCAATATATTATATCCTAAAGGCATTATCACTGGTTCATTTGTTTTTTCCAATAATCTATTATCTTGATCATATATTGAATACTCGATCTCAACCCACTTTACCATTGATGAAAAATCTAAATAAAATTTATATAAATTATTTAAAGTTTTTGATTATCTAAAAAGGATAATTTTATTAATTTTATTTTCAAAAAAATTTAATGGTTAATGATACGGAGATTTTTGATAAAGAATTAGAAGAATATCTAGCACAGGCAACAAAGAGGATAAAAGTTATCGGATGTGGGGGTGGAGGAAGTAATACAATTTCTACATTATATAGTATGGGAATTGAAGGTCCAGAATTAATAGCAGTAAATACTGATGTTAGACATTTGTTAATAACAAAAGCACATAAAAAAATATTGGTAGGAAAACAATTAACAAAAGGCTTAGGTGCAGGAAAAGATCCTAAAGTTGGAGAAGAGGCTGCAAAAGAATCAGAACAAGAATTGAAAAAAGCAATAGAAGGTTCTGATGTTATATTTATAACTTGTGGTCTAGGTGGAGGAACTGGAGGTGGTGTAGCTCCAGTTGTTGCCGAAATTGCAAAAAAGATGGGAACATTGGTAATTGCTATATGTACATGGCCTTTCTCCGTAGAAGGTGCAAATATATGGGATAATGCTTTATATTCTTTAGAAAAATTAGAAAACAATGTTGATTTATTGGTAATTATTCCAAATGATAAATTACAAGCTTTATATCCAAACATTCCATTAATGCAAGCATTTAAAGTTGCAGATTCGTTATTGGCAAATGCATTAAAAGATCTAACAGAATTATTAACAAAACCAGGATATATAAATGTAGATTTTGCAGACTTTAGATCAATTGTAGCTGGTTCTGGATATGGTGTATTTGGAGTTGGAGAATCAAATTCAGAAAATAAAGCTACAGAAGCTGTTCAAAGAGCATTAAACAATCCATTAGTTGATGTAGATGCTACGGGAGCAAAAGCTGCATTGGTAAGAATTGTTGCATCACCAGATGTAACACCTACTGATATAAATAAAATATTAGATACAGTAAAATCTGTATTAGATCCAAAGGCAAAAATAATACAAGGTATTACATTTGAAGAAGATAAAAAGAACTATGTAAGAGTATCATTAACAATTACAAAATTAAAGGCTCCTCCATCATTTGTATTAGGAATAAAATCTGGTGAAAAAGAATTAAAACCTGAGGAACAGAAAAAATTAGAAAGCGATCTTGGAATTGAAGTTATTTAGATTTTTCTATTAATTTTAAGCTATTTATAGGTACATTTAATTGTAATGGAACTGGAACATCAATTAATTCTATTGTTACTTCCTTCTTCTTTTCATCTATATTTATTATTTTTCCTCTAGTTCCCTTAAATGCTCCAGATAATACTTCTACTATATCATTTATATCATATTTAACCTTTTCTTCTTCAAAGTATTTCAATAAATCTTCTATTGGAATTTCTTGAGGTATTACTCTTTTAACATGTCTTATTCCCAATACAGCTCTCTGTAATTCTAAAGAATTTGTTGTTTCAACAAATAGATATCCTTTTACACCAGGTATTTGCATTATAGAATATATAGCATACTTTCCATTTTTTCCTTCATTTGCTAAAATATCTGCTACAAGCTCTTCTCTCCCAGATGTTACAACTATGGCGTATATTGGCATATCATTATACTATACTGTAAACTTATAAATATAGGCAATACAATGGCAGCAACCAAAGCAAAGAATAATAATGTGACATAAACCAATTTCTTTACTTCATCCCAACTAGGTTTATTGGCTGTTTCATATACCTCTCTCATTTCCTTTATACTATCAATAATACCCATCTATATAATCTTTAAAATATATTTTAAAAAACAAATCTATATGGGAAAGGAAGTTATAGAATTATTAGTAGAAGGTGGAAATGCTAAACCAGGACCAAACATAGGACCAAAATTGAGTCAATTAAAATTAAATGTTGGAGAAGTAATAAGTAAAATAAATGAAGCTACAAAAGAATTCAAAGGTCTACAAGTACCTGTAAAAATAATAGTAGATACAGAAACAAGAAAATATGAAATAGAGGTAGGATTACCACCAACATCATCATTATTAAAAAGAGAAGCAAATATAGAAGTTGCAAAAAGAACAAAACCAGATGAAGTAGTTGGAAATGTTACAATAGAACAAATAATAAAAGTCGCAAAAATGAAAATGAAAGATTTAAATACCAATAATTTAAAATCTGCAGTAAAAATGGTTCTAGGAACTGCTTTATCTATGGGATTAACAGTAAATAATAGAAATCCAAAAGAATTAATAAAGGAAGTAGATCAGGGTTTGTATGATAATCTATTAAAATGATATGTTTGATATTTTAAGTTTTTTTATTGGTCTAATATCTGGGATAATTATATCATTTATTATAATCTTTCTGATTATAAGACATTATATAAAGAAATATTTCTCATCTAAAAAATCAATAAGGGATATAATAGAGCTATTTGCTAAAAAATAATTTTTAAATATATTCCATATTTCATTTTTCTATGGATGTTAAAAATATACAATCACTCATAGAAAAATCAAAAAAGAGAAGATTTAAACAAACAGTAGAATTAATAATTAATTTAAAGAAAGAATATGATTTGAACAAAAGTGAAAATAGATTTACAGAATATGTTGAATTACCTAAAGGTAGAGGAAAGAAAGTAAAAATTGCTGCAGTTGTTGGACCAGAATTAGAAAAATCTGCAAAGGAAATATTTGATTTTGTATTAGTTAAGGATAAAATAAAGGAAATTGCTGAAAATAAGAGAGAAGCAAAAAAATTGGTTAGGAGATATTATATTTTTGTAGCTCAAGCATCAACTATGGCAGACTTGGGAAGATATTTGGGTAAATATTTATCTACAAAAAATAGAATGCCAAATCCAAAATATGGTATGATAATTCCAGATAATGCAAATCAAGATTTCTTAAGATCAATTTATAATAGATTACAAAATATGGTTAGAGTTGTTGTAAAGAATCATAAAACTATTGGTATACCAATTGGAACTGAGGATATGAAATACGAAGATATATTGGAAAATGCTAATCATGTACTAGAATATTTTATTAATAGAGTTCCTGGAAATAAGAATAGCATAAAGAGTGTTTATATAAAGCTAACAATGAGTGATTCTATAAGAATAATGTAAAATGGTATCCCAACAAAAAATATTATATGTAAATGACCTATATTCTAAATTATCAAATTCTAAGGTAATTGGAATAGCGAATGTAATGGATATCCCAACAAATTCTTTACAAGTAATTAGAAAAAAGCTAAAGGAAATGGGTATTGATGTAAAAGTTGTTAAAAAGAACCTTTTCGTTAAATCTTTAGAAAAAATTAATGATCAGAATATCAAAAAAATGATAGATATAATTGAAGAAAATAAAAGAATTACAGTTCTATTGATATTACCAAAAGAGGAAATAAATCCATTCGTATTAAACAAAATATTGGAAGAAAATAAAAGTTATAGAGCAGCTAAAGAAGGAGATATATTGGAAGAGGATGTAATAATAAGAGCAGGACCAACCAATTTAACACCTGGTCCTGTATTAACAGAATTAAAGAAATACAATATAAAAACAAAGGTTGAAAATGGAAAAATTGTTATAACCGAAGATGCATTAGTAGCAAAAAAAGGTCAAAAAGTTGATAGTGGTCTGGTATCATTATTACAGAAATTTAATATAACTCCAATACCTGTAAAAATAAAATTGTTATTAGTATACGATGGAAAAACATTATATACATATGATATACTATCAACACCTTTAGAAGAATATATAAATCAATTAAGATCTGGATACAGAAAAGCAATATCACTAGCAGTAGAAATTTCATATCCAACAAAAGAAAATATAAAGATATTATTAACCAAAGCATATCAAAACCTAGTAAAATTATCATTAAATACTGGAATACCAACAAAAGATACAATAAAAGATTTATTGAAAATTACAAACAGAAGATCTATAACATTAAAAGAAAAGCTAAATATTAAAGAATAGACTTTTTAATATTTATAGTTTTACATAGATAATTTAGTTTTATTTTTTAGTAAATACATTACCAGTAATATTTATAAATATTTCTATGATATTTTTATATATGTCACCACAAAATGATTATAAATTAACTGATAAAGCTACGATAAAAAACCTTGAGAGTATATTAAAAATACTTGGTGATGTAAAACCAGTATTAATAGGTGGAATAGCTGTAGCTGCATATGCACATTATTATAATATAGATTATGATAGAAAAACTAGAGATATAGATTTTATAATAAATGAAAGTAAAAAGATAGATACAAAAGTAATGATATATAAAAAATTATCAGACGTATCTATTAAAGAAGGACAAATATTTGGATATGATGGAATTGAAATTGAGTATAGAGATGGTCCTAGCATAAGTATATTATTTAAAGATAAAGAAGTGCCATATAATGAGATAGAACTAAAAATGGGAAAAAGAAAAGTAAAATTATATATTGCTAAGATGGAATATCTTTTAGTAGATAAAATATTTACTTATTTAGATAGAGGAGAAGAAAAAGACCTTAAAGATATAGAAATTCTATCTTATTTAATGAAAAAATATGGTTATGATAAAGGATTACTTGACAAAATATTTGATGAATATTCTAAAGAATATAAAAAATATTCTTTAGAAGCTAAGAATATTATGGAAAAAATATTATCGGAGTAACCGTATTTATTTATTTTTCATAATCAAAGATTTAAAAGATCTTTTATTAGTAAAATTTGTAAATACTTTCTTAACTTATTATTATATATGTTAAATATAGAACCACGAAAAAGTTACAAATTATCTAATAGAATTGCGATAAGAAATCTTGAAAGAATATTAGAACTACTTGACGATGTGGAACCTGTATTAATAGGCAAAATAGCTGTAGTTGCATATGAACATTATTATGGCTTACGTTATAACAGAATATTTAAATATATAGAAATTGCAATAAGCAAGCGTAAAAAGAAACATATAAAAGAAATATTATATGATCCAACATATACAGAAGAAACAAAATATATAGAAGAAATAATATTTTATGATCATAACATTAAAATTATATATGAAAAGGGTCCCAGCATAATTATATTATTTAAAGACAAAAAAATACCTTATAATGAAATAGAACTAAAAATAGGAAATAGAAAAATAAAATTACGCGTAGCTAAACTTGAATATCTATATGTAGACAAAATATTCACTTATTTAAATGAAAAAGATAAACAAGGAGATTTCTATAGTATAAAAGTACTTGGCTATTTAATGAAAAAATATGGTTATGATAAAGGATTACTTGACAAAATATTTGATGAATATTCTAAAGAATATAAAAAATATTCTTTGGAAGCTAAAAATATTATGGAAAAAATATTAAAAGATATAAAAGAGTCGGATATATTAGAGTTAGATACATTATAGAAAAATATTGTAAAATTTTTATCAGCGTAGCCGTATTCATCATTTTTTCAGTTTCAAGCCAACCACATCATTATTCTCCCCTACCTGGAGGAACTGGTTCATATATCCCCAGTGCATGGCAGGTAGGGATAAAATTATAATATTTTTATGATTTAAAATTTTTATATCACAAAGTTTTTGAAATATAAATGAATGAAATCATTGAAGAATATAAAGTATGGTTAGAAATACAGGGGAAATCTAAAAATACAATAAAAACATATTCGGGTATAGTAAAGAAATTTTTAGAATTTCTAATAAATAATGGAATAATTATTACAGATACAAAATCTATTAATGATTCTTTAGGCAAGAATTTAATTCTAAAATTTTTAGCTGAGATAAAGGTTAAGAAAAAATTAGATTCTAATTCATTAAGGTTATACGTTAGAGCTATATCATCATTCTTAAAATTCTTAGATAATGAAAGCTTAGCAAAGCAAATAAAAGCTCCAAAGGTAGATAAAAGATTGCCAAAGTTTATAACATATGATGAATTAAATAAATTATTGGAAAATGCAGAAAATTATAGAGATAAACTAATTATTAAATTCCTATTTTATACTGGAGTAAGAGTCTCTGAGTTAATAAAAATAAAAAAGAATGATATAATTTTTGAAGAAGGTTTTGTAAAAGTATATGGAAAGGGTGGAAAAGAAAGGATAGTACCAATACCAAAAGAATTATTAAATGAATTGAAAGATTATATAAATAAAATAAATACTGAAAATATATTTTCATTATCATCAAGACAGGTAGAAAGAATTATAAAAAATACTGCAAAGAAAGCTGGAATAAATAAAAAAGTAACTCCACATGTATTGAGGCATTCTCTCGCAACAACATTATTATCAAAAGGCGTTGATATAAGATATATACAAGAAATATTGGGTCATAGTTCGCTAAATATTACTCAAATATATACACATGTTGTTCCAAACCAATTAAAAGAAATATATAATAAGGTTTTTGAAAGCCAACTAGCTTAAAATTGTTTTTATTTCAAAATAGTATATTCCAATTACTACTATTATTATTATAATTGATATTATGAATTCTGCAGATAATAATGGCATGCTTTGGGATAGTAATGAATTTATATTAATTGTTCCAAATATGTATGGAAATAATAATGTTGCTAATATTATTGCATTTAAATAATGAACAATTATGAATAATATTCTTTGTACAAGATCTTTTAAATTCACAAATGTTAATATTAGTAATACTATTAGTGGAAAGATAAATAGATAAGGTATTGTATTTTCATATAAATATATATCTAATAATACTAACAAATATCCCATTAATCCGTATATTTTAAACTTCTTTACATTAAATATATATCCAAGAATACCTAAAACAAATAATATTGTTGATAACAATAATAATAATGTAAAGTAATTAAATATAATTGAAAGTCCCCAAACAATATTTCCATTTATAATTTTAATGCCATAACCAGTAATAGCTGTAGATAATATAGAAACTAATAATATTGCCATTATTAAAGTTCCAAATAGATATATTAATATATCTCTTTTACTGTATTCTTTATTTATACTTTTTCCTTCGAAAAATCCTATTCCAATATTTCTAAATATGAATAAAAATAATATAATAAATATTAGTGGATAAAATGAATATGCGATAGGTATTAATAATGATGGTAATAAAGCTTCATATTGTACTACAAAGAAAACAATTGATGTACCTGTTATTTCCCACATTGATAAAAACAAATTTTCATATTTTTTATATAAATCGTTATTTATAAAGAACGATAATGCTAAGGCTATTTCTATTCCTATAAGTAATAAAATTGTTGCTGCAATTAAAAATATATATGTATAAAAGTAAAATGAATAGTTCATCATAATTTATCAATAAAATATCTTTTTATAGCCCATATAGATAAAACAAATAATGCTATATATATTAATTCGAAAGTTATTGCAATGGGAACAATTCCTGGATTTAAATTTGCAGCATCAACTGTTAATAGTATTCCATATATTGTCCATGGCTGCCTTCCAACTTCTGCAGCAATCCATCCAGTTTCCAAAGAAATTAAAGATAATATTGATAATAATATTAATCCATACAATAATAATTTATTCATATAGAATGTATATTTTGGGTTTAAAGTAAATTTTTTATCTTTTTTATCTTCTTTTGAAATTATTAAAGATATCAATCCATATAATGATATAAAGAATATTAAAAATCCAAATATTGCCATTATATCAAAAGAATTGTGTGCTATGGTAATATCATTTGGCGAAGGTATATAAGATTCATTTACATATATTCCAGGAACAATTGTATTTGGATTAAAACTCTCATATAATAATAAACTTTGCAAATTTGGAATTTGTATTGAATCAATTAATGTATAATTGTTTGTAACAATTCCAAATAAATTTTCAGGTGCATTAGAAATATTTCCATTTAAATTAGCTTCCAATATTGAATACTTAACTGGTTGATATTTTGCCAATGTATCTATTGAATTTATTCCAAATATTCCTAATAATAATATTGATAGGAATAATATGGGAATTATTAATTTCAATGCTTTTCCATATATTTTTATATTTTCAATATCCTTTTCTTTCAATATTTTATAGGAAATAAATAATACAAACATTGATAAACCAAATTCTAGTGATGCTAAAATTCCATGAGATACTTCAATAAATTCTATTGGAGTAAAAAATATTGAATATGGATTTATATCAATATATTGACCATCCAAATACTCAATTCCTACAGGATAATTCATAAAAGAATTTAATGTTATTATTAAAAAACCAGACATGGTTGCAAATATTCCAATTATATACATAAATATCGGATGTAATACTGAATTATTATATTTTTTAAATGAATAGAAATATATACCCACAAATAAAGATTCCATGAAGAATGCTAAAATTTCTATATATAATGATATAATTGCTGTATTACTCACTATTTGCATAAATTTTGGGAATAAAGTATACATTTCAACAGCAACAATTGTACCTGACAATGTTCCTATTGCAAATAAAACTAATATTAATGTAGATATCCTTTGAGCTAAATTTTTTATATTTTCATCTTTTTTTAATATTCCATATAATTCTAATGTTCCAATTGCAAAAGGCATTCCAATTGTAATTGATGCTATTATAATATGTATAGCAAGAGAAGATGCAAAAACTACCCTATCAATATCATATACAGGTAACATAAAATATTTATAGTTTATATATTTAAAAAAATTCTATTTAAAGAATAAATACTGCTGCCGATATGACGGTACTATATTTTTCTACCTTTGTTTTTCTAAATATTTCAAATTCCCTATCTATTTCTATATTATATATAGACTTTAACATGTTCTTTGCCATATTTTTTGCATATCCTTCCTCTTTTCCAGTATAATATCCATGGTATTCTGTAAAATACCCATTATATTTTTTATCCTTAGGTAGTGCTACTCCAACCGATGAAAATATTTCTTTGCCCTCTTCATTAGAAGTAAATCTAGATAAAACACAGAATACAACCTGGCCTGCTTTTAAATGTTTTAATCCTTCATCTATGTCTATAATTTTTACATTTGGTGGTGCTATACTGGATACTGGAACTAAATTAAATCTCTCTATTTTTGCATCTCTCAATGCATATTCAAAACTTAACAATGGATCATCTGCTACACCTATACCAGAAGTAAAGAAAACCTTTTTTGGTACCAGACTCCGCGGGTTCATAAAATAAAAAATTAACTTTATGATTTATAAGTTATCTAGAAGATGAAGCCAACCTTTCTAATTCTAATTTTTTCTGTATTGCAAATGATTCTATAGAATTTTTATATGCATTTATTATTTCTTTTGCCAATGCACTTGCCATATCTTTTTTATTTCTAGAACCATGATATGCTCCCCAAACAATATGTCTTATAGCCAAATCAATCCTTCTTAAAGGTGAAATGTCTACTGCTTTTGGATATCTTGCACCACCCATTTCTATATTTGTTATTTCTTCTCTTGGAGCAGCATTTTCTATTGCCTTTGTTAATACTTTTATTGGATTTTGTTTTGTTTCCTTTTCAATTATTTCAAATGTCTTTATCAATATTTTTAGTACTTTATGATATTCTCCAGAAGCATAATATGAAGTAAATTTATGTTTTCCACCATAATGACCTGGTGTCATTAGTCTACCAATTAATCTCTCTATAATTGGCATATTCCTTCTTCCAAATCTTCTATTTTGATATCTACCATTTGTTTTTGGAACAATATATGGTTTCAAATTCATAAAAGCTCTTAATGTTTCATCTTCTACATCTACTTCATATTCCCATCTTCCAAGAAATTTCAAATCATTAATATTATTTACCATTAAAAATAATATTAAAAGATAAATTAAAAAATTATTCTGATTCTCTTATTGCCTTAACTAAAACTGGTACTAATGTTAGTACAAACAATATTACAAAGCCCCATGCAAATATATTTTCTACACTTGCTGAAATGTTTGAATATCCAACAGTTAATACTGATAATGATGATATAACAAATATTGAATATATAAATATTTGAATAAATGGTCTTACATTTTTATAATATGTATTTTCACTTATATTTTCTGTTATATATTTCATTACAATTAGTCCAATTGATAATATTACAAATACACCTATTATATTATCAAATAATGTATATTGGAATCCTAACAATTGCAAAGAATAATATGTTATTATCCATACAAATCCTAAGAATAATAGTAATCTCAATAATTCTGCTATATGTGAATTATATCCTTCAATTAGTATATATAGATATGATGTAAAGAATATTGAAAATATTACACCAGCTGCTATTATTAATACAACTATTGATATTAATAATAATGTTGAAGAAACCATCATTGTCAATTGCAATATATTAGATACATAAGAATATTGTGTTGCTGTTAATAGATTTGGCATCAATGATAATACACTATTAAATACTAATATTCCCAATATTACTCCACCCAAATATGATAATAATACTGCTACATTTATTTCTGGCATTTTGCTAAATGTTGATTTTAATTTCTCATATATATTCTCTATCTTTACATACTTTGTAAATAGCCAGTTCAATACTTTATATACTATCCATCCTACAAAATAACCTATTATCCCACCTAATACTAAAAAACCAATAAAATAACCTATAGATATCAATAAGTCATATACCATTTATTTTTTGTATATTAAAATTATATAAATATTGATTTTGTTATCAAAAAATGACAACTATTTCTTTATAACTCCTCTTAAAGACTATCTTCTAGCTTTTTCTATCTTACCTTTTCTTAATAATTCTAAAGGTTGTCCATTTACAAGTATTACTTTATATCTTACTCCTGGTATTGAACCTATGGTTCTACCTTTTGGTCCACCTATTCCAACTATTAATACATCATCATGCTCATCAATATATTTTATTGCCTTATCACCTGGAGCAAAGGCTGTAACAATTTTTCCATTTTTCTTTAATTGAACTTTTACACATTTTATCATTCCAGAATATGGCTGCCTTTTTTCAATCTGTACTTTTTCTAATACAATTCCAGATGCCATTGGACTTCCTTCCAAAGGATCATATTTCTCTTTTAACTTTAATATCCTTCTTTTCCATTCTTTCTTACTCCATCTAAATTTTTTTCTATTTTCAATTAATTTCTTAGCAGCAAACAATCCATTAGCCATTCTTTAATATAGATATAACAGAAATTTTAAATGGCTTTTTCAATAACAAGCCTACCTCTTCATTTGAATAATCCAATACCTCTACTTCAAAATTTCCCAATTTCTGATAGTATTCTATATCCTTTTTTATATTTTCCGGAACATTTTTTGCTAAAAATATCTTTTCTACTTTTCCCCTTTTAACCATTTTCAAAGTTCTATTATATCCAATAATTATTTTCTTCTCATCAACAATTTTCTTTCTTAAATCATCAAATGTTACCATAAAATCTATCTATATAAAAAATATTTTTATTCCTTATCTTCCCTCTTATTTCCTACAAAGTATACATCATATAAACCAGTACCTAAATATATTGGTTGATTCATTATAACATTATCTATTCCACTCAATACCTTATCAGATTGCCCCATCATTGAAGATCTAACAAATATAGAAACTGGAGTTTCAAATGCTGCCTTTGATAATGTAGATTCTTTTTCTGCATGCAGTCCATATCTATTTATACCTAAATATATTCCATACCATGTCAACATATCTGCTACTAACATAAAATGCCTTACATCTACACTAAGACCTTGTTGTTCGTATAATTTAACTAATTCTTGTAATATTGCAGCTCTAGCAGCTTCTATTCCCAATACTCTTTCTATTTCTCTTAGATCGTTTGTATATACTTTTGTATAATCTACCTCTGGTATTTTCATAACCTCCAATAAATTAGATCCAATAGTATATATTACATATTCATCATCTTCTTTATGTATAGTTACATCCTTAATTCCTTTTATTCCCTTTATTAATATTTTCTTTATCATTTCTTTAAGCAAATATAATTCTTTTGCGGATAATTTAGGAGCACTTACATATATATTTTGCTTATCATTCTCGACCTTATATTTCTTTATTTTCTTTTTTAATATTCTAAATACTTCATCAAATTTTAATTCTTCTTTTTTCAATTTTTCTTTATCCAAAACAATTATTATTTTATTTTCAAATACATCTATTGTTATTGATGATAATATATCTTCCAATAATAATTCCTTTATCTTTTTTGCAACATTTTGAGCTACGCTTAAATCATTTTTATATTCATCCAATAACCTTATTATCATATATTTTCTTTTCATTTTCTTTTTTGCATCTGTTATTTCTGTGAGTCTGGGTAAACCCAAAGAAACCTGCTGAGCAGATATACCTACAAAGTGAAATGATTTTAATATCATCTGTGTTGTTGGTTCTGCAATTGATTGAGCAGCAACTATACCAACAGGTTCACCCGGATCTATTATAAATTTATATGAAAAATCTTCTACTATTTTTCTTAATTTTTCATCTTCTATTTTTTCTAGATCCTTTTTTATTTTTTCCGGTAGTTCCATCTTTATTATTTTCTACATAAGGTTTTAAAATTTGGGCCATTAAATTTACGTCTAATTTTCCATTTATTGATTTATGTACTGCAACTCCATCTCCTCCATAAACAAATTGTACAATTCTATTATATGCATCTCTAACAGTTAAATCATCATTTACATGAAGGTCATATAAACTTAGTACTAATCTTCTATAGAAGTATCCAGATTGAGCAGTTCTTATTGCAGTATCCATTAAAGAGTCTCTACCGGGTAATGCGTGGAAGAACATTTCCCATGGTTGTAAACCATCTCTAAAAGAACTTATTACCCAACCATAATATTTTGGATGATATATGTTTCTCTCAAATATTGATAAATTCCTCCCTTTATAACCAAAGTCTATAAATCTTCCTCTAAATGCCTGAAATCCTAAAGATCCAGCCATTCTAACGGCGTTTTGCCAATCACCTCTTGCACCAGTTATAGACATAATATATGTACCTGTATCTTTTTTCATATATTTTCTAAGAACATCTTGTATTTTTGTAACACTTTCAGATATAGCCTGCATAGATTTTAATTCATATGTTTCCTGTAAACTTCTACCAGCAATTCTTTCAAGAGTTCCTTCGGTATATTGTTTATATAAATCATTTACTGTTTTTTCTGTATTATCTATTATCTTTTTTATTTCCTCTTTTGCCTCTTCTGGCAAATCAAAATCAGAAATAGACATTGTAATTCCCAAATTATATTGATAATATATTCCCAATAAACTATATTTTTCTAATAGATCATTTACATATTCTTTTCCATACAATTTATATAATATAACAAATAATCTTCCCTTCTCTGCTTTTATTAAACTTGAATCCAAATGCCCTCTAACAATCATTCCATTTTCTATCTTTATTTTATCATTTTCAAAATTAAAGTCATCTGGTAAGAATACTGAGGCAATTTCTTTTCCAGTTAAATAATCTCTTCCTTCCTCTTTTGCTTTTTTAATAATATTAGACAACTTATCTAAATCTTTATCATTAGCGTTTGACATATATATTAACTGTGCAGCTTGATTAATAGGTATTTTTACATCATCTTGTGTTATTAAATACAATCCTGTTATCATTTCTTGTATCATACCAACAATAAAATCTCCATACCTTGGAGTAATATAATTATTTGATATTTCTGTTAAAAATTCTGCTTCTGCTCTTGCTTCTTCACTTCTTGGTAAGAATACATTCATTTCATCCCCATCAAAATCTGCATTATATGGTTTACATATTATTGGATTTATCCTAAAGGTATTTCCAGGAAGTATTTTAGCATAATGACCCATCATAGATAATCTATGTAAGGATGGATATCTTAATAATAATACAATATCTCCATCCATTAAATGTCTTTCAACAATCCATCCTGGCGCAATCATTGAAGCAAGTGTTTCTTTATTTTCTTCTGTAATTATCCTTTTTCTTCCATCTGGAGATATTACATAATTTGCACCAGGATATTTTTCAGGTCCATTCAATATATATTCCTTCATTTTTTCAATATTCCATTCAGTAACCCTTTCAGGAACTGTCAATATTTTTGCAACATATATTGGTATTCCAACCTCATTTGGTTTTATTTTTGTATCTGGAGTAATAACTGCCCTTGAACTATAATTTATTCTCTTTCCGAGCAAATATCTCCTAATTATTCCTTCCTTTCCAGAAATTCTTTCAACCAATGATTTTAATGGTTTTCCAGATCTTTGTTGAGCTTTAGGTACATATGGTAAAGTATTGTTAAAATATGTAAATATATGATATTGTAATAAATTATATATATCATCTACAATAACTTGTGGGGCTCCTGTTGTTATATCTTCTTTTAATCTTTGATTTGTTCTTACAATATCAACTAATTTATGAGTTAAATCATCTTCCGCTCTTTCACCGGTTTCCAAAACTATTGAAGGTCTCATTGTTACTGGAGGTACTGGTAAAACTGTTAATATCATCCATTCTGGCCTAGAAAATGAAGGATCGAATCCAATTAATGGTAAATCTTCATTTGGTATTTTTTCAAATATTGCTCTAATTTCAACTGGATACATTCTTCTTTCATTTTCCTTATCCTTAACATAAAAGTAAAATGGTTTTCTAAATTCTACTTTTGGATTTTCATATCCACATACTGGACATTTTGATCTTTTTTTAGCTTTGGAATATACAAACTTAATTATAAATTTATATAATCTATTCCATCTTCTTGAATGTCTATACTTTTCTATCTTATTTAATGCAAACTCTCTTTCTTCCTTTGTTAATTTCACATGACCACAATTATGACAAACCGCATTTACCAATTCTCTAACAATTGGTAAAAATTCTGGATGTAATACTGGCCTTGCCAGTTCAATATGACCAAAATGTCCCAAACATTTTCCCGCAGTTTTTCCACATGTTTCACATACATAACTTGGATCTACTACTCCCAATCTTAAATCCATTAATCCACCCCTTATTGGGGTTCCATCTTCATCATATAACTCTGATACAATTATTTTTGCTGCAGACATTTTTCTTATTGCATCGGGACTTAATAAAGAATATTGAATTTCAGAAATTCTTTTGAAAAATATATCCTTCATCATTAAAACTTATAATCCAACTTAAGTTTAGGCCAAATTCCGAGAGAAATTAATTCATTTAATAATAAATTGAATGCATAAGAAACTTTAACTTTTGATATTTTTTCAGTTTCACCACAAATAGGACAATAAACTCTATTTCTTATATTATCTTCAACAGCAAGAGAACCACATTTTTCACAAACATAAATAGTTGTATCATCAGAAGAATACATTTCTCTTAATAATATAGAAGCACCATGGGCAGCAAGGACCTCATGTTCCATTTCACTAAATTTCAAACCACCTTTCTTTGATTTACCCTCTGTTGGTTGCCTTGTTAATAATGTAACTGGACCTGTCGCTCTTGCCTGTAATTTATTCTTTGCCATATGCTTTAATCTTAAATAATAAATGCTTCCAATAAATATTTTAACCTTAAATTCATCCCCAGTTAGAGGATTATATAATGTTTCTGTTCCATCTTCTCTAAATCCTAAAGATAACAATTCTTTCCTTAATTCTTCCTCACTTTCTCCATACCATGGTGTTCCGTCAACATATCTTCCATTTAAACTTCCAACCTTTCCAGCAAGCAATTCTAATAATAAACCAACAGTTTCTCTTGAAGGAATTCCAGCAGGAGAGAATATTATATCAGGAACAAGACCTGAAGATGACCATGGCATATCTGATGGATCAACAATCATCCCCAAAACACCTTTCTGTCCATGTCTTACAGAAAATTTATCTCCAAGTTCTGGGATTCTTAAGTCTCTTAATTTTATCCTAACAAGTAAATTTCCATCATTAGATTCTGTTATTACAACCCTATCTACCCATCCTTCCTCCCCACTACCAGTAGTTAATGAAGAATCTTTCTTTCTTAAACCGGTTGCAATAGATTCAGAAGTTAAACCAATAAATCTGGGAGGTGATATCCTACCAACAAGGACTTCTTCTGGGTTTACAAATGATTCGACAGCAACAATTCCGTCCTCTTCCAAATTTTTATATTTATCTTTTCCTCTATATAATTCCACGGAAGGATCTGGAATTGTAATTTCATCTTGTAATCCTCCAGAATATCTTAATCTTTCTATTTCATAAGATCTAAAATATACAGATCTAAATAAACCCCTATCTATTGAACCTTTATTCATGATAATTGCATCTTCAATATTATATCCTTCCTGTGTCATTACAGCAACAATTACATTTTGTCCTATTGCATAATCATCCTTAAATATATTAAAAGAAAATGTCCTGGTAATCGGGTATTGTGGATAATATAAGATTGATATATCAGTATCAAATCTATTATGGAAATTTAAAGAATATATAGCATGAGCCTGTCTCTGTGGTCTAACACCTCTATTTAATCTTGCAGATTGATTTCTATTTGAAAATGGAACCAAAGATGTAGCTATACTAAATATTACTAAAGAAGATAACTCTAAGTGAGTTGTATCTTCCTTTATATCTTCAGGATATAATGCAACATTTAAATTTTCTTCTTCTGCAGGATCAACCCATTCAATTATACCTTCCTTTTCTAAATCTGACCATTTTATTTCTCCTCTCTTTAATTTTTCAATATGCTCTTTTGTTAATAATGGTTTTCCATCTTTTACAACAATTAAAGGTCTTAAAATCCTTCCCTTTCTAGTTAATATTTCTACAACATTTCTTGTTTCATCAAAATATATGTTTACAAAATATGGAATAATACCCTTTCTTCTTTTTTCCTTAAATTCTTCAATAAATTTATTAGCATCATCTACATACCCAACAAAAATATTATCTATATAAACCTCATATGCCATTTTTATTTTTTATCTGAAATATTTTTAATTATTGGCCTTAATCCTATATCCTCTAACTTTCTAATCAATTCATTTTTATCAACCTCTTCAAAACTTATCTTTGCCAATATTGTTTTATTTTTTCTTAATCCAGTTTCATGACCTTCTGGTGTTTCTATTAAATCCAATCTACCCCAATGAGTACCATGAGCCATTCTTGCTTCTAATAATTCAGCTTCACCAGATATTGAAGAAACAACCCTTGTTAAATGAGATAAAACAGAAATTTTATTTGTTCTATCTAAAGCCTGAGAAATTCCTGTTCTATTCCTTGTCCATTTTCCAATGGCCATTACATTTTCAAATCTTTCAGTAAATATTTTTGATCTAAATATAGATGTATATGAAGGTATTTTTCCTCTTTTTACCAACCTTTCATATTGATACATTGCATCTGTCATCAATGTTCTTAAAGCAACTAAGAAATATTCTCTAATTAATTCTCCAGGTGTTCTAACTATTTTATTTGCAAAGTGATCTTTTATGTCTTCATCAATTTTTCCATGAGCCAACAATAATAATTTTCTTGCCATCTTTAATAAATTATATGCTTTTAATAATCTATCATTTGGAGATGTTCCAATATTCGTTAATAATAAATTATCCAATATTGATAATAATTTTTCTCTTTTAACTTCTGGAGATCCTGTTAATTTTAATTTATCAGCTAAATATCTTATTGCATCTTCAGATGTTTTTATATTTTGAAATTCTAATAAATTAATATATACTTCTTCAAAATCTTCTCCTTCAGAAATTAACTGATTTATTTCAACATCCTTTTCTAAACCTAAAGCCCTTACTAAAGGTATTAACGGAATCTTTTTATATTTCTCAAATGTTAAATATAATAAACCATCTTTTGTCATCTCCATTCTATGAGCTTTTAATTGAGTTAAAGATTCAGATAATAAATATCCACTATATTTTATAGAACCTGATTCTCTTTGAACATAAAATTTATTTGTACCAAGTTCTTCAGATAATATAATTAATTTTTCATTTCCATTAATAATAAAATATCCACCTTTATCTGTCGGATCTTCTCCAATTCTTATTAATTCTTCTTCAGATAAACCATAAGTATTACAATATTTTGATCTAACCATTATTGGCAATCTACCAATAGCTACTTGATATTTACTTTTAAATGTTTCATTTTCATATACAGAAAATTCCATAAATACTGTTCCGGAATATGTAAGTTTTCTAATCCTAGCCTCCATCGGATATATTAATCTAGAAACACCCTCCTTCTCCATAAAGTCTGCCTTCTCCAACCACAATTTCTCTATTTTAAATTGCAAATCCCTTAATCCTGGAGCTAATAATCTTGGAGAGAATGTTCCCAACTCTCTTCCTATCTTCGTCATTTCTACATCAACAAAATATTCAAAAGATCTTAGTTGTACTCCTAACAGATCATTTTCCTCCAAATATTTATAGAATAAGATATAATTTATCTGTATTATTATTAGCCACTTTTTATTTATATATATGATATCTTTATAAGCTTAATCTTCTACAACAACTCTATAATATATTTCTTCTCCAGTCCATGGATTATTTCTTATAATCTTAACAATATCTCCAGGCTTAGCATTTAAATTCTTTAATGCTGGATCTGAAATTTTGATCTTTGGTAAATCTGATAAGGATACTTTATATTTTTCTAATAATTCTTTCTTTTCCTCTTCAGATAATATTATATGTTTTGGTACTAAATAATGTTTTGTTATATCAATTTCCGATAATTCCCTTGAACTTTCTTTATGTTTATTAGCCTTAGAATCTTTTTTAGACTTAAACTTTTTAGTAGATTTAACCATTTATTTAATTTTTATAAAAAACTTATAACTTTACCTCTTAGATATTAGGAATGGGCGGAATAGCCATATTCACAAAAACCAATTTACAAGATTATAGAATAATAAAATTAAAAGAGGAAATAAAAAATTATAATAACATTAGCATCATTGATATAGAAAAAGAAAATATATTTCCATATAGTGAAAAAATATTAAACTATGAATTATATTACTTTTTTGTTGGATCAAATTTTTTATCGGATATACATTTTTTGGCAAAATATCTCGAACAAAATGGAAAAGAAGTAATAAATAAAATACATGTTAAAGAATCTATAATATCAAAAACTTTATTTTATAGTATCTTAAATAAATATATAAAAATTCCAGAATTTGTGAAAATATATTCGATAGATAATATAGAATATGTAATAAATAAGATTGGATTTCCAATGATAATAAAGCATCAATTTATTCATAGAGGAGAATTTGTACATAAAATAGATAATGAAAAAGAGTTATATGATTTTTTAGAAAAATATTTATTAGAAAAGAAAATAAACATAAAAAATTTAATATTTCAAAAATATATACCTTATGAGAAAGATATAAGAGTAATTTTCGTAGGAAAACCAATTGGTGCAATGGAAAGAATTAATAAAAATAGTTTTAAAGCAAATATTAGTCAGGGAGGATATGGGAAAGAATATAAATTGGATGAAGAAATAATAGATATTGGATATAAAATTATGGAAAAATGTGAATTACAAATATTTGCATTCGATCTATTATTA
The DNA here is from genome assembly GCA_000387965.1 of Candidatus Nanobsidianus stetteri. GTDB lineage: Archaea > Nanobdellota > Nanobdellia > Nanobdellales > Nanobdellaceae > Nanobdella > Nanobdella stetteri. The sequence continues at coordinate 28,337 of APJZ01000007.1, forward strand.
AAAGATAATCAATATTATTTGATAGATTTACATCATATATTCCAATATGAGGGATTTGATAAATATTTAAATAAAAATATTACAAAAGAAATATTAAAATACTTAAATGAAATTAGTAATAAAAGCTAAAGGAAATAAATTAATAAAGGCAACACATAAAAGTACTTTAGAACTTACTAAGGATAATTATCTAACTGAAAGGGGTGATTGTATAATTGGTATAAGTGCAAATTATTCTGTAAAAGACTTACCAGAAGATCTTAAAGATCATTTATTAAATGAAGGAAAGATAAAGATTGTAATTAAAGTTGATGATTTAATAGATGATATAATTGCATATGGTTCGAGAAAATTATTGTTAACAAATGATAGAAGTATTGTTATAAGAAAAAGCAATTATATTGATGATAGAACTTTAGCAATAAATTCAAATAAGAGTGCTATTGATATTGATAGAGAATTGATAGAAAGATTAAAAAATGAAAGGGAAATGGAATTTATTATATACTACTAAAAATATTTATAAAGAATAAAATGTTTATCCTTAATTATGAAAAGGAGAGGTATAGATATGGCTGTCCAATTAATATTTGTAATAATAATAATGCTAGTAGTAGCAGTTATTGTAATTAAGTTATTCCAGCAACAATCGTCAAAGATTAGTCAAATATCAAATACACAAATACAACAGGCAGTTTCTGATTGTTCAAGCTATTGTTCAAGCCCATATACATTTTGTACAAAGTATGAAAATATAGGAAATGGGCTTGTAGAAGTAAGTCCTGGATATTATGTTTGTTCAAATGCTGTTCCATGTAGTGTAGCATTACAATTATATGGAGGCTCTTCTAGTCAATGCCAATATGAAGGATTTACTATAACACCCCTTGATTGTATGTATCTAGAATGTCAAAATTATATTGATAATTTATATTATGATCCATTAGCAGCAACAAGTTATGTATTTGGAAATTATTCTTCTACTACATATTTTAATGCAACAACTGGACAAGAAAATATACAAATTTCTTCTCCATCTCAAATATTAAATCCAGGTCCAGTACAATGTTCTGCACAATTACCAACATGGATTACAAATCAAGTATTTGGTGCATTATTAAAGATTATTAACTATTATGATACTGCAGATAATTGTAATTTGAATTTAACAGTTATTAATGGAGCATTAATGGTAACTGGAAATTGTACAACATTGGGTATAAATAATAATGTCAATGGAATGCCATTATGTCAATTCTTATTGCAAGTACCATATTCCCAGTTAAATAATATACCAAGTACAACAAGCTAATGTAATGAGTTTTTTTGAATATTTTTATAATAACTTCAATTTAATAAAATTAAAAGCTCCTAGTCCAATATATAAAAAATATGCATTTCATTTATGGTTAAATAGATTAAATACAAATCCGGATAATATATTTTCTTCTGTAATAACTCTTATAGTATTTTCTATAATCATATATTTCATTTTAAGTTTAGTAAGCTTTCAATTAGCTTTTTCTTTATTAATATCATTATTAATATTATCATTTTACTTTGCATATTATCCAATATTTTATACACAAGTTGTTAGAATACAAGTAACATCAGAAATTGTATGGATAATATTATATTTGTCATTATATCTAAAAAGGAATCCAAATTTAGAAAATGGAATAAAATATGTAGCATATTATATGAAAGGTTATATTGCAACAGACTTTAGATCATTATTATATAATTTGGAAACAAATAAATTTAATGATATTGAATCTGCATTGGAATATTATCAGAGAAGATGGTTTTATTTGAGTCCGGATTTCGTATATGCAATGACCCATATTGTAAATATTAAATATAAGAATTCTATTGATGATATAAATAAATTATTAGATAGAATTTTGGAATGGGTATTGAAAAAGTCTTTAGAAAAATCTCAAATATATGTAGATGCATTAAAGGAACCAGCAACAGTTATAGTATCTTTCCTAGTAATGATGCCAATAGTTAGTTTGATGATGTTACCAATAATATCTGTATTTTTATTAAATACTGTAAGTTTCTATTTCATAGCATTTTCATATATAATAATTTTACCAGTTATTACATTTTTAATAATTCAAAATTTCTTATCAAAAAATCCATTTGCATTTTCTGTTCCAGATTTATCTTTAGCAAGAGATCTACCAAAACCTGGAAAATTTAAAATCGGAAATAAAGAAGTTCCAGCAATAATAATTTCAATAATATTAGGATCAATTGCAGTTTTAGGAATATATCATTTAATTTCCCTAGCTATAAAAATTACATTTATTCCACAGGGATTTTTAAATGATTATTTAAATATAGTTTATCAAGATAGAGCATTAATATATTCTGTTTTAACTTTAACATTACCTTTAGGATTGGGTTTGGGTATAGGATCTTATTATTATCTAACATCTTTCCAAAAGGTTAAAAAAATATATCAAATTGAAGAAATAGAAAATGAGTTCCCTATTGTTGTATATGAATTCGCATCATTATTAGAAGATGGCTATCCATTTGAGATAGTAATTGAAAAAACATATTACAATTATAAAATAATAAAATCTTCAGGGGTTATGGAAAATTTTCTAAAAACAACATTATATAATTTAAGAAGAGGTTATGATTTAATTACTTCTGTATTCGATCCAAAAATTGGTTCATTAAACTTATATCCATCAAAATTAGTAAGAGAATCAATGCAATTGTTAGTTACTTCTGCATCAAAAGGTCCTGAAGTTTTATCAAAAATTGCATATAATGTATCAACAAATTTAGAAAATGTGGATAATATAAGATATAATGTAAGGAAAATATTAAATGAAATAATTGGATTAATAGATATGACATCAAGAAATCTAGTACCATTAATTTCTGCAATGGTTACGGTTTTTAATAATGGAGTAGTTTCAATGCTTTTTGCACTTGCATATTTCTTTCAATTAATAGACCAATCTTTTGGTTTAGGTGGGGGATCAAACTTATTCAATTTCGTTGTAAATACATTTAATTTATATAATTTAATACCACCAACATTTTTTGAAGCAATAATCGGTATATTCTTTATAGAATATGTAATAATAACCTCATATATGAGTGCTGGAATAAAATATGGATTTGATAGAACAATGACATCATATTATATAGGTAGAAATTTATTATTCGGAACAATATTTTATGTAACATTTTCAATAATAGGAATATTAATAGTATATACAGTATTTGGCCCATATTTACCAACAAATATACAATTATGAAATTACAACAATCAGTATATTGGATTATAATAACTTTTATATTAATTATAGCTGCTGGTCTATTTTCTTTTTATTATATTTATAATGTAAAAAATAATTTAAGTGGAAATAATATACAAACAATTAATTGCCAACAGTTGGAAAATTTATATAATAAAAGTTTTCAGGAAATAATTAATATTAAAGTATTTCTTAATGAAAATTGTACAATAAATGGAATAACAATACCTGCTGGCTATAGAATTATATATATTTATAACGGAAGTATTAATTATATATGAAAAATGATATAGCAATAGATACTGTATTTATTATCATAATAGCAATAATATCTGTTGCAGTTATATTAGATATTATTTACACAAAATTCTTTTACAATTCTCAAGCATATTATTGTCAATCATTAATATCACAAGGTGGTTTTTCTCCATCATGTGAAAAATATTATCCTTCAGCAATAAATATTATATATACGAATGAAAGTAAGGATACAATTTATTCAGATATAACAGGATTGATATTAAATTGCTACAATAATAATGTAAATACAAATAAATTATTTAACATATGTTATGATATTTATATAGATGAAAATATTACTCTACATTCATCAACATTAATTCAATACATACAAACTTATACTTCATTTAATCCAAATAATGTTATATTTCATTTAAATAATAGTGATGGAAATATTTATCCATACAATAGTATATTTATAATATACAACAATAGTTATATTGTAATATGGCAATAAAGTCTCAAGAACTTCCAATTAATTATACCTTCTTAATAATTATAGGAATAATTGTTGTATCAGTAATTACTGGAATAATATTTTTATTAAAAGGAAATATAACTTCTTATATTAGTAATACAATACCTAAATATAATAATACGCAAACTGTAGTAGAAACAAATGTAAGTTCAGTACAAGATGTTGCAATGGATGTTGTAGCATGTTATTATAAAAAAGCGCAGGGTCTTTGTTATTTAATTAATTATCAAGGATCTCCATTTACATGTCAAGATTTAATAAACAATGTAAGTAGTATAGATCCAAACGTAGTAATGCAAAATTGCAATTATAATATAAATCCTGGAGAATATATATTAGTATATTCGGCAGGAAATTATGTTTATATTAATGTTCAAGGATAAAAATGGAAAAGTGGTTTTGGATAATTGTAACAATTATTGCATTTGGTTTATCTTTATATTTATATTTTAAATTTTCCAGTATAAATAATCAGACTCAATTATTATATCAGGATATATCTTCATGCCAAAATTTATATACAACCATTGAAAAAGTATGTTATTCAAACAATGGAACGGAATTGTATATTAATATTGAAATAAATAAGTATTTAAATTATATATATGCTAATAATAATTTATTAAGTTGCTATATATATAATGAATATTATAATTATACAATACCATGTAATGTAATAATAAATACAGCAAATAATATGATTCAATATTATACTTCCGGACTATTTTATGAATTATCATATGGATATCCAAATGAAAAAATTCCATTACTTGTTGAAAAAACTTCTCCAACAGAAGTAACAATTTATATAGAAAATCCAAGTTAAAACATTTTTAAAATTTTTAAATATTATTAGATCATAATGAAAAGATATCAATTAAATTTACTTTCAGTAGCAATAATATTGGTAATTATATCTTTAGCTTTTATAATATATTATCAATATTCTATGAATGTTAAAGAACAACAAGAAAATTTAATATTTGAAAATTTTATTAATAACTTACAAAATTTAGAAAATACAATAAATAGTATTCAAGGTACATATTATATAAAAGTCAATATACCAAATGGAATTATATTATATGCAAATGGCCCAAAATTAATAATACAATATAATAATAATAATTATACAATTGATTTTCAAAACAAGACAGTAGTTTTATATAATAATAATCAAAATGTGAACTTTTTATATCCAAATAATCATATATATATTGTTAGTACAAATAATACTATTTTTGTTACAACAAATCTTCAAAATTCAATTACAATATTAAATGAATATCTATCAAATGGAAATCTTGTATATATAAATCCTGAAAACATAAATAACAATAATGAAGGAAATAATCAAGGAAATAACAATAATAATATTAACCAAAATGTTCAATGCTTATTTCAATATAATGGACAAGCAAACTTTTTCTGGGGTGATGTAAATGGAAATAATTATTTACCTCCAATAGGAGATCAGGGAGAATGTGGAGATTGTTGGGCTTTTGCATCTGCAAATGGAATTGCTTCAATATATATGATAAGAAATAATCAACCAAATGATGGATTACAATTATCCCCAGCATATTTAGCAATAGAGTGCAATAATGGATATCCAAACACTCCAAATTATTGTAATTCCAATGAAGGTTGTACTGGTGGTGTTGTATATCCTGCTCTATTATTTACATCTCAATATGGAATTCCACCTGATCAAGGATGGAACTATTATAATTCTACTTTAGCTAACTGTTTAGAAAATAATAATCAAAATTATCCTGGTGATGTATGTAATTACAATTATAATGGACCTAACTCTCCATTATATTATTCGCAAGGTGTTATATTTCTTACACAAAATGGACCTTTAACAGATCAACAAGTAATTCAAGATTTATTATGTTATGGACCATTAGTAGCTGCCGGATTTCTAGGAGGTAGTGGTGGATCAAATCCAAATATAAATCCTCAACAACCAATACTTAATACAGGACATGCTATGTTATTAGTTGGTTATACCACTAGCAATACTATATATTCCCAACTATGTCAAGAAGTATATGAAACCCCTAATTGTTGGATATTTGAGAATCAATGGGGAGATAATTCAGCTTGTATAGTTCTTACTACAAGCGGAGTACCAGTACCTGGACCAAACAACCCTAATCAGTGTGGTGAATTATATCAAAATTATCAGGATTGTAATAATTATCTACAATTGGTTCTTAAAGTACCCGGAGTATCATGTGGAGGTGTGTATTGGATGCAAGATGGATATTTGCTTGTACCATTCGATCAATCCTCATATGGCCAAACATTTCCATACTATATAGTTGCAATTCAAAATGTCACTCTCGCACAATAAATATTTAATAGCATTATCTATTCTCTTTTTCATAATTTTATCTTACAATATATATTCTATGAGGAATCCATTTGCAGTTTATTGCGAATATGGTGGAGGAACATATTATATAAATAGTACAGGATCTTATTGTATTGTAAATGGTACATATTTTAATGCTCTACAATATTATGAGAATAATGTGCCTCCCCAATATTCTTTCTGTGCCCATTATGGATTAATATATGTAAATAACAGTTATTGTGAATATCCAAATGGAACATTAGTTAGTCCATATACATTAATCCCTCCATCAACATATCAAGACCTAATTTTACCTACACCACCTATATTATGTAATAGTTTATTAAATTGTTCAAATACTCCTTGGTATTATCAACCATGTTCAAATCAAATCTATCCATGCTTTAATCCTCCATATATACCCCAATCTTACTTAACAGGTAATACTTCTTATCAAACTCTTTTATCTACATATCAACAAGAATATCAATGTGGGTATTGTCCAGAAAACTTATCATTTGAAGGAGATTGGTTTAGATGTCCATATAATTATTCATTAAATCAGTTATATCAAGAATTTCTAAAACAATGTCCACCACCAAATATTGTTTATATATCATGTACAGGAGTATTTGAATGCGTAAATCAGACTGAAATAAATTTAACAAATAATACACAGCAATTAATTTATCCACAACCAAATATAAGTAATAAAAGTAATAATGTTAATTTAATTTTACCAATAGCAATAGTAATAGTAATAATTATAATAGGCCTAGTTATTCTTTTATATTATCTAAAATGAAAAATCAGATAAATACATTAGCATTTGTTATTATTATTTCAATAATAATTTTATTAATTGTTTTAGTTTATCTTTTATCAACTAGTTCTAGTTCTAAAATAACACAAACATATAATGTAGAAAACCAATATACATTAACAATTCAAAATAGCGTTGATTTATTACCTTATATTTATGATAATAAAGTTAATTTATCCTATGCATTTTTATTATCATATTTTTCATCTTCTGGAAATGATACATATTGTATAAATCAAAATACATGTACAAACATATCGGAAGATTTAATAAATTACTTTGACAGTATATATGGAAATAGATGGAATTTAACTATATATTTTATCCCACCAGTAACTGGATGGGTTGTTCAGATGTTTATAATAGGTGGTAATATTGGAAATTGGGATCCGTGTTCAATGAATCCTCCCCCAGATCCCAATGGTACGCAATGGTATGAATGGAATTACACATATTTCTTTGTAGATAATTATACAGAAAATATTAATCTACCGAATGTATACAATCCAATTACTAATACGCCAATAAGTCAAACCTTATATGGAGCAGGATGGGTAAATGCAACAGCACCTTTTCATCAGTCTAATTCAATAAGTTCTTGGGGATTACCAACATTATATAATAACCTGGATCAATCTCAGGCAATACAAACAGGTTTCTGTACACCATTAACAAAAATATTTCCAAATTATAATTTTACAGAAGCTTCTGTATATTGCCCTCAAGGTAAATGGAATCTATTTCCAAATTTTGGAACTTCGCCAACTTCTTCATTACCACAATTTTTCTCTGGTTGGATAGGAATTGGAACTCCAGTAGCAGGCTCTCAATATTTAACAGATGTTGGTTACTATTATTATGGACCTCCAACATATAAAACAGCTACTGATATAAATAGATTAGCAGAATTTATAATCCCACAACAATATTTAGATAAAATATGCCAAGAAGAATTTGGTACTCAGCAATGCGGGAGTCAAGAATTGATTGTTGGGTCATTTTATAGAGGTGTAGTAAATATACCACCAAATTGTCAGCAAGTATTTATAGATTATCCCTGGCATGAAGTAATAAGATTATATATTTCATTTTTGAATAAGAGCGGAGAACCAGATTATGTATTTTTAGCGGCAGATCCTCTATGTGAATATAATTTAAATGGAAAATTAATAGATTGTCCAACTGGTGTATTTGATAATATACAAAATGTAAATGGAATTATTGTTGGAAAAGACTGTCCTCTAGTTTATTTAATGGATCAAAATTCATATGCCGAAGGATTGTATAGATTTAATATTACTAAATGGGTAATAGATGATAGAGATTCAAATACAAATCAATTTATAATTTCTGCAGTATATTATGATCCTCATAATGGAGGAAATGGAGTTGCAATGGCAAGAGTATATTGTATTACAAATACTGGAAATAAAGAAGAATTAAACGCATATATTTATCAAGGTAATGAAGAAAGTATAAATCTAGGATATCCAATACCTCCGAATACAAATATATATGTTTATTATATATATTTACCAGTAGATGTATCATTCTTGGGCGGATATTTAGTTGCTAAATTAACAGTATGGTAAAAAAAGAAGATAAGATTTTATTTCTTATATATTTAATTTTGTTTTTACTTTTTATTTATATTAGCAACTTTAATATTAATATAATTATCTTTGGTACAATATATTTATTCTTATTGTCCTTTATATTAAAAAATTCGAAGAATACATCTTTAATATACAAATTAACATTTTTATATATACCAATTGGGATTTTTGGAATTTATACCAATCTACCTTTACCATTTCCATTTCCGTCAATATTTACTTATGTAGTAAATTATTGGATATTTTATTTTATAGCATTTTCTTTAGGATATTATCTATTTGAAAACAACTTTTATATTTCAAAAAAATCTCTAATATTCTATATAATTTCTATAATTTTATATATAATATTATTTTTCTTTGAATTAATATATAATTCTGTAACTACAGATTTAGATGTATCAGTGGGAAATATAATAATTTTATTTCTTATCTTTGTCTCTCTATATCTATATATTTTCAAAATAATATATTCATCTCTATTTATAATATTTGCCATATTCTTATTTCTAGTTGCATATTTTAATAGCAATGAAATATTAATAGTAAAAACAAAAATATATGAAAAGATATCAAAAATATATAAATACAAAAAGTATATATTTCTGTTAATATTTCTTATAATAATATTACAGATTATCATTGCTATAAACAAATTATTATTGTATAATGGTTTAATTATAGAAAGTTCAACTGGAAAATATATTATCTACGAATATGAATCTCTAATATTTTTATCTATATACGAATTTATAATTTACTTTTTAGTTTATAGAAATTTAAGATATAATAATTATACAAGTTATTTCTTACTTTTTACTATGGTTTTAATAATATTTTTTGGAGAACTATATTTATCAAATGTAGATTTTACTTCTGCAGCTTTACATACTAGATATCTAATAGCTATGCTATTTTTCTTTATGGGTATACACCATAAAATATATAAAAATAGTAAAAGAGTAATTACAAAAGCTCTAGGTATTTCTATTGGTATTTTAATCTTGTTACAAAATATAACTGGAGAATTCCTTGAATCAGTATTGTTTGGAGGACCAAGTAGTATACATTTAGTATCTATACCAAATATATTAATAGCACTCGGAATTATACATGGATTAGTAACGCCAATTCTTATATTAACATTTATATATTTACATATTAAATTAAAAATATGAGAAATCAAACAGAAATTATTTATGTAGTTTTATTTCTAACAATTGCTATATTAATAATCCTTCTATCTTTCTATGCATTGACATATAATTATAATCAAAATATTGTTTTTAATAGATTCACTTCTTTATCTACACTATCAAACTATTTTTTGGGATATTTACAAACATTATTAACACAGGAAAGTTATGCAGAATCATATTTAGCTGGAACAAATGGATGGGGAAAAGAAAATTGGGCTTCTTATCCTTACGGATGTATATTACCTCAATCATGTCAAAATGCAATTCAATATTATAATAACTTGCTAACTTCTGGATATCAAACTTTATTAACTTTTGGAGAACAATATTTAACTGCATATCAATATTATTATCCTTATAATGTATCTTTCAATTTTTCAAATAATTATCAGGCAGGAATCTTCGGAGATTGTAATAATATAATTTCCGGAGAATATAATTATAATTTTCCTGTCTATGTTCAAGGATTATATATAAATATTACTGGACCTTCTTCAGGTTCAATAATTCCATATGCAAGTACATCAAATATAACAAACAATCCCGCATTCTATTTATTTAACTAATCAATCATCAATAATTGGAATAGCGGTTGCAACAAATGTAATAAGTTTATATGTTGGACAAGAATATAAATATTCTGTCTTAATAAAAAATCTAGTACCAGCAGATATTCAATGTTCTTTAGTACCAACTCCATCAACTACAAACGATAAAGCAATTGTTACAAATTATAGTATAAATGGAATAGTTAGCAATGAATTTACTATAGGTCCTTATGGATCTGCAGAATTAGATATAAATATTTTAGGATCTTCCAGTGGTGTAAGTAGTTTGGTATATGGTATAACATGTAATTCTACATATGGTTCCTCATCATTTAGTACCCAAGTTCCAATATATGTATTGGGACCAAATAATTTAATAGCAAACTATACACAATCTGAAATAGTAGTATCTGAAAATATATCTCCAACAGATTTAATTGGAATTGGGGGTTTAATAGTAGGATTACTTGCTTTGTTTAATATAATCTAATTTTTTTAATTTTTTTCTTATTTCCAATATTATGTCATGAAGTGCAGCACCTAAAAATAATGTTGTTAATATATATAATTCATACAAATATGTAATTGCTCCAATTATTATTGATATTATTCCAAATATTGATAAATACATATGATGAATCTTTGCTCTATATTCTCTTGTCTTTGTTCTAATTTCAATAAAGAATTCTGGTGAAAATTTTTTAATTATATAATCTGCTGAAAAATATCCTATTATGAATGATAGACCATAAGTCATTATAGTGATATCGTTCATTTTATAATATTTTTATTCATCATTTTAAAAAATTATATCATATAAATTAATTACATGGATCTAAAAATAATAAATAGGGAAAATAATCAATTATTAAATAGGGAAGAAATTATTGTTTTAATAGATCATAAAAATGAACCAACACCAAAGAGAGATGATATAAGGGAAAAAATTTCAGCAATGATTGGAAAAGACAAAAATTTAATTGTAGTAGAAAAAATATTAACAGAATTTGGAAAACAGAGATCAAAAGCATTTGTAAATGTATATCAGAATGAAGAAGATATGAAAAAATTAGAGCCAAAACATATATTAAAAAGGAATAAAATTATACAATGAGCGGAAAGAAAGATTTGAAAATATTAAAATTATACAAGGTTGAGGATAATAAGGTAGTTAGATTGAAAAAGGTATGTCCAAAATGTGGAAGATTTATGGCAGAGCATGAGGATAGGTATCATTGTGGATATTGTGGATATACAGAATTTAAGCAAAATATAGAAAAGAAGTATATAAAGGAAATTGGAATACAAATATAATATAAAATATTTTGGTCCTTTTAGATCTTTTATTGGTTTAATGTTTCAGTTACCAAAAGAAAATACAATATATATTTTAGATTTAAAAAAGGATGTTGAAGATGGATTTGTTCATACATTTTTTTGTCTAAAACCATTAGATATTTATTTATATAATTCAAATTTTGAATTAGTCCAATATTCTAAAAAGTTAAAACCATTTAAAATCATAATTCCAAAGAAAAAATTTAGGTATATAATTGAGGGTTTAGATATAAATGAAGATATGTTAAATTATACAATAGATTATTTAAAATCTCTGTAAATTATTAGTTAATATTTCTATTTCTACAAACAATCTATCAATCATGCTTTTTATTTCTTTTATTCCATTATTTATTTGTCCAATTATTTCAATTTTTATGTTTGGTGTTATATATGGATTTCCACTTATTTCTTTATAATATAAAGTTATATAATCTTTTATACTCTCTAAAATACTTATCAATAATTTCATTGAACTTATTAAATTATTAATTTCTTGCATTTGATAATTATATAAATTGTAGGGATTTCCACTAATATTTTTTTCATATTCATTTAAACTTTGTAATTGTAAAACATAGTTATTTATTTGTGATAATAAATTTCTTATTTGAGTTAATAATTGATTTTCCAAATCTTGAATATTATCCATAATTAATTAATATTTTAACTATTTTATATTTTTTCAGGGAGGAGGTGTATTCATCATTTATCAGTCGCGCGCAACATCATCATATAAATTTTAATATTCCTTCCCTCTTATCTTTATTTAATATTTCTTTTATTGTTTTAAAATCTTGATCAAAATATTCTCTCCATTCTTTATGATATAATGTAGATGCTGGATGTAATGTTGGAATTATTGTAATATTTTTTCCCCATTTATTTACTTTAAATATTTTTCCTCTTAATTTTGTTATTGAGGAAAATTTTAATTTAAAATAATCGAAAATCCATTTTGTTGAATAATGACCTAAAGTTACTATTATATCTGGCTGAATTATTTCTAATTGTTTTTCCAACCAAATAGAACATGCCTTTATTTCTTCTTCTTCAGGTTCTCTATTTTCTGGAGGCCTGCATTTAACAACATTAGTTATATATACATCTTTTCTATCCATATTTAATATATTTTTTATATTTTCAGTTAATACTTGTCCAGCTCTTCCAACAAAAGGTTTTCCCTGTTTATCCTCTTCTCTACCAGGTGCTTCTCCTATAAATAATATCTTTGAATTTGGATTACCATCACCAGGAACATAATTTGTTTTAAATTTATATAAAGGGCATCTTGTACATTTTAATATTTGATTATTTAATTCTTCAATCATTTTTTCTTTATCCATTAAAAATATAAGTATGATAATTATTTTAGTTTAATGTTTGCACATGCTCAAGGTGAATATGATAAATCAAAATGGATAATAGTAGGAATCCCATCCGAAATTGGTAGTTTATCTCATGTAAAAAATTATATTGAGGGTCCAGAATCAATTAGAGACGCATCTTATAGAATATTTTCTCCAATATTTGGAGATATAAATATGGAAGAAATATATGATTATGGTGATATAGACTTAGAAGATATAAAAGATCTGGATAAATTATATGAAAAAATATATAATGAAATTAAAAAGATATATAGAAAAGATAAAAAATATATATTTTTTGGAGGAGATCATTCAATAACATATCCAATATTAAAAATTGTTAAAGAAAATTGGGAAGATTTTTATTTATTGTATTTTGATGCTCATCCAGATATACATCCAGATCCATATCCAAATTATCAAAGTTTTATTTATCATTTAATAAAGGAAAATTATATTGAACCTGAAAAAATTATTTTTGTTGGTATATCTAATCTATCATTCGAAGAAAAAAATATAATAAAAGAATGGGGGATAAAATATTATAATCCTTTGGATGTTTGGGATAATATAAAGGAAATTTCAAAAGAAATATCAGATATATTAAAAAATAAAAATTTATACATTTCAATTGATATAGATGTATTTGATACTGGATGCGGACATTGGTTAGAAGGTATTGGAATTAGACCATATCATTATTTTAAGATTATAAAGGAATTAAGAAACATTAATTTAATTGGCTTTGATTTAGTAGAATTATTTTCAAATGAAGTATGTGATAATTTAGCATCAAAAATAGTAATAGAAACTATTGCAATGTTTAATAATAAATTATAATTATCTTTGAAAAATTTAGATATGCTTTTTATATATTAAATGTATATAAATTAATACTAATCCTATAATTGCTAATATTAGTAAGTTTATTGAAAATAAAATTATAAATAAAGGAAAATTAAATATAGTTCCTGGATTAATATAGTAGAAATAATTTGCTAAATTCATTAATATAAATGGTATTCCTGAAACAATTCCCAAAATTATTTTTTTACTGTCTGGAAACCTATGAAATAAATATGCATGAATTGCAGTAAAGAAAAATAAAAACATAATTATAATATTTTGAATAATGTAAATTATATTGTTTTTTGTTAAGAAGAATAGAATTGTAAAGAAGATAAATAGAAATATTATTAATATTAAAATATATGCTGTGAACCCTTCCGGTTTATTATTAAATATTCTTTTAATCATCAACATTAAAATAAATTCTAATATTGTGAATAATGATATGGTAAATAATATTAAAATATTTTGAACAATTAAAGAAAGTATTAACTGTATGGATAAGAAAAGAGAAATTATAGAGAAGATAATCTGTTTATTTTTGTCTAAAAAATTTAATGAAGTTAAATGATATATTTTTTTATCATCTAAATTGAATAAAAATCCTAAAAGAGATATAAAAAATAGTGAATAAATATTCATAATATTATATGATGTTATAAATAAAACATATATTAGAGAAATTGTTAATATTATTATTTGCTTTCTATTTATAGATAATTTATTCTCTGCGACAAAATTTCCAAAGAAATAAAATAAAATAAATGAAAAGAATACATAAACAAAATATTTAAATAAAATATTATTGAAAATATTCAATATAGGCAATATAAAAATTAATAGATATAAAATTTTTATCATATTGAATTTTGTATTTTTCAGGAAATAATATAAAGCAAAGAAGTAAAATATTCCAAATAAGATATAATATAAATTTGTAAAAAATAATATAGATATTGGGAATATTATTAAATATAATATAAGTATATGTTTATTGATATTTTTGTTTTCGTCAATTAATTTATCTATAATAGTTTCACCCATTATATATAAAAATCCATTAAAACTTTTATGCAATTCTAAAGTATGTTTGATTAATTCTTTCTAAATATGCTGTTACAAGTTGATAAAATGTAATATTATTTACTGAATAGCATGGTATATAATTGCATATAATATCTCCATTTGTATTTTCAGTACATGTTACATTTCCAGATAAATTTGTTGGAAATAAGAATACAAAAGTTTGATTTGAAGTATTTTCATTACTTAAACAAAAACTATATAAAAAGTAATAGAAATCTGAATAATAGTTTTTACATATAGTTAATTTAATATAGTCTAAAGAATAATATACAGAAATTGGATATGTATATGTATTACAATTTCCATTAAAATTTATTATTCCAAAACTATAATTATCTATTTCTGCTCTAAATGTATAGGGAAATATTGTACAATTTGGAAGTTCATTATAATATGTTTGGTTAAATTCTTCTATTTTATCTAAAGTTGTAAAATATATTGGATAGCCAGGATATCCTAAACAATTGGGAGAAAATAGGTCATATATTATATCTTGTTCATATGAAAAAGATGTTTGTTCTTGATAATTTGTTAAATTTACATTGGAAAATATAGCTAATAAAATTATCATTCCAACTAAAAATAATACTGTTAATATTGTTATAAATACTATGGAAAATTGCTCTTTCATTTTATTTAATTATTTAAAACATATTTTATATCCTTAACTTTTTCTGTCAGATTTGTTTTCATTTTTCCATATAAGGATTAACTGGATGGTTGTGGTACACATTCATTTGGGAAATTTATATTTTCTGGGCAAGTTGGATTATTTGGACATTGTCCAAGTAAACATGCAGGACATTGTTGTCCACCAATTATACACATATAACATTGAATTGGGATTGAATAATAATATTGAAAAGTATATATTACTTCATTATTTTGCTGATTTGTATTTAAATTACCACAACCACTTTGGGAAGTACATGAATATTGTTGATTTTCTAATGTACAACTTTGAGATATTATTTGTTTGCTTGTTGAATTATATACTTCAGTACAGTCATATACACAATTTAGATAATATTGATTTGTTATATTTTCATAAAAAACTATTGAAGTAATAGATATGGTTTGTGGATATGTATTACCATTATAATATACATTATATTGGTTATCAGAACATTTTAATATTACTCTACATGCAATTTCTTGTGGATATAAACATATCTGGCATAATGGAATATTTACACATTGATATGGAATTATTGTTTCATTACATTGAATATTTGGATCATTTGAAAATTGCTCAAATTCTTGTGCACAAGTATATGTTGGGTTATTGTTTAAAGCATTTGAACAATCCTGATATGAACATTCTGAAAAATCTCCATTTTGAGAGAATTGATATGCTAAGTTATATAAATAGAATGCGGGATTGTTTGTTATATTTGATGTACTTGCATATGGAATTATTGAACCTGAAGAAGGTCCAGTAATATTTATATATAATCCTTGAACATAGACAGGAAAATTATAATTATATTCTCCGGAAATTATATTATTACAATCTCCGAAGATTCCTGCCTGATAATTATTTGAAAAATTGAAAGATACATTATAAGGATAATAATATTGATATGCAGTTAAATATTGTTCTCCAAAAGTTAATAAAGTTTGATATCCAGAAGTTAGCAAGTTATTATAATATTGAATTGCATTTTGACATGATTGAGGTAATATACATCCGTAAGGATAAGAAGCCCAATTTTCTTTTCCCCATCCATTTGTTCCAGCTAAATATGATTCTGCATAACTTTCCTGTGTTAATAATGTTTGTAAATATCCCAAAAAATAGTTTGATAGTGTAGATAAAGAAGTGAATCTATTAAAAACAATATTTTGATTATAATTATATGTCAATGCATAGAAAGATAGAAGGATTATTAATATAGCAATTGTTAGAAATAAAACTACATAAATAATTTCTGTTTGATTTCTCATATTTTTAATTTAATATGTAAATATATAAATGTTAATATAAGAATTGGCGTTACTAATCCATGTATAATTCCGAGTGCTATTAATATATTTGGTATAGATACTAAATGTATACTACTTGGTCCTCCAAACAATACTGATTCAAGGAATTCTCCAGTTATATTTTGTAACAAGATTAAAATACCAATAGAAATACCTAGAGCTTTTGTAATTACTCTTTTACTATTTTTATATATTTTATGGTGTATACCCATAAAGAAAAATAGCATAGCTATTAGATATCTAGTATGTAAAGCTGCAGAAGTAAAATCTACATTTGATAAATATAGTTCTCCAAAAAATATTATTAAAACCATAGTAAAAAGTAAGAAATAACTTGTATAATTATTATATCTTAAATTTCTATAAACTAAAAAGTAAATTATAAATTCGTATATAGATAAAAATATTAGAGATTCATATTCGTAGATAATATATTTTCCAGTTGAACTTTCTATAATTAAACCATTATACAATAATAATTTGTTTATAGCAATGATAATCTGTAATATTATTATAAGAAATATTAACAGAAATATATACTTTTTGTATTTATATATTTTTGATATCTTTTCATATATTTTTGTTTTTACTATTAATATTTCATTGCTATTAAAATATGCAACTAGAAATAAGAATATGGCAAATATTATAAATAGAGATGAATATATTATTTTGAAAATATATAGATATAGAGAGACAAAGATAAGAAATAAAATTATTATATTTCCCACTGATACATCTAAATCTGTAGTTACAGAATTATATATTAATTCAA